>NZ_JAVDPZ010000029.1:0-49603 GCF_031453995.1 Nitrobacter vulgaris
CGACCTATTCGTGCGGCCTCCACCGTTACGATGCACGCACTGTGAAATGCTGCTCGCAGGCCGCCTTCAGCAAAATCTGCCAAAGTAGTGCTAGGCCGTGTCCTCATAAAATCAGGAAACTTGGTTGCGGCGCGTTTGATGTCCGTTTGTCCCTCAACAACGGCACAAAAGCGGACATTGTGCGAGGTCCGAGAAGGGCCATAAGCTGCCATTGAAGATGAAGGCACGATGTTTTTACTCGATGCTGACCGGCTTTCTTCCCGTTGTCGCGGGCTCTGCGTTCACACTTGGGTCGTCGCGACTTTCGCAATCATGATGGCCGTCGCTCCGCTACAGGCTTCAGCAGCACCAAAGGCGTCAGCGTGCGGATACCTCGCTGGTCTAATTGATAAGGCACCATCGTCAGGGCCGTTGTTCCTGCCCAGCTATCCGACCGTCGAATCGGGGCCTCTGCATGGCGCCGCCTACCTCTATGACAATGCGGTAGCCGCCATCGCATTGGTCGGTTGCGGTGAGCAGGACAAAGCGTATCGGATTGGCTCGGCGGTTCTTTGGGCCATCGATAACGACCGCACCTGGCATGATGGGCGGCTCAGGAATGCTTACGCCGCGGGTGTGGTGGCGAATGGCCCCGTCAAACTTCCAGGGTGGTGGGACAATACTCAGAACAAATGGTTAGAGGATCGATATCAGGTGGGCAGCGATGTTGGTAACATCGCATGGGCCATGTTGGCGTTGCTGTCGATTGATGATGCGAACACCGGCTCTCGGTTCCGCGATGGTGCAGCACGGCTTGGCGCCTGGGTCGCGCAATGGGCCGATACGCGCGGTACTGGCGGTTTCACGGGCGGTACGTTTGGGCATGAACCGACGCCGGAAGTGCGGGCGTGGAAATCGACCGAACATAATACTGACCTCGCCGCTGCGTTTGGCCTTCTTGCGATCCGTACAGGCGATTCGCGCTGGCGCGATAAGGCAACGGTTGCTGAGTACTTCGTAAATACGATGTGGAATCCGGCATGCGCCTGTTTCGCCGCAGGGACAGCTGAAGACGGCGTCACGCACAATCCGATTTTGGCTCTGGATGCTCAGATCTGGCCTTTAACAGCGCTTCACGGAGCGGCCGGGAAATTTGCATCGGCAATGACGACCGCCGAACAGCGAATGAGTGTCGGCGGAGGCTTTTCTTACGGCGAAGACCGGGACGGTGTGTGGACCGAAGGGACGGGCCAAGTGGCTCTCTTGATGAAATTGCTCGGCAAGACTGAGAGGGCAGAGTCGTTGATCGCTGTCATCGAATCACAGAGGTCGCCCGATGGTGGGTTCTATGCCTCGACTGTCCGCGAGTTACCAACCGGGTTCGTGTTGGACACCGACCCGACCAAGCCGCGACTCTATTTCCGATTGTCACATCTTGGCGCAGCTTCGTGGGCTGCCCTCGCGGAACGTGGGTTCAATCCCTTTACGATGACAAAAGGACTTCCGTAATTGAGCCGCAGCGCTTCTCGTCTTGGCCTTTTCGGTCTTTTTTGATTTCGATATGTCCGCCGATATGAAATCGAGACAATGCTGGGGTCTAAGCGAACAGTGAGAACGTCGCGCTATCCGCTATCCAAAAAATGTGTGCGGTAATACCCGTGCCACTATAGCGAGGCGGCCGCTGCCCGCGCCGGTTGAAACATCCGGCGCAAGAGTCGCTCAACTCAGTCGTTATATATGTGTTAATATGTCGCTGAGATTTTTACCTCCATCCTCGGTATCGATATTTTTTTTATAAATATAGCGATTGCTTGGGGGTGACGATGATACGATCAGTGAATTTCCCCGGCAGGGGCGCGCTCCTGTCGTCCGTAGCGATTGTTGCGATGACGGTCGGCGCGGACGCGCAAGATCGTGGCCAAGATCGTGACGGAGTTTATCAACTCGGCGAGATCTACGTTTCGGGCGCAGCACGCGGAGGAAGCGGGAGCGGGGGTGCGGGCGGGGGCGGCGTCGGCGGTTCAACGGTGACGCGCGAGCAGATGTGGACCTTCGAAAAGCAGACCCTCGATCAGGCGGTGAACCTGGTGCCGGGTGTTAACGGCACGCTATCGTCCGCCGGTCAGCGTAACGAGACCGACATTTTCGTGCGCGGTTTTGGCCGCTGGCAGGTACCGTTGATGATTGACGGTGTGCGCCTCTATCTTCCAGCCGACAACCGGCTCGATTTTAGCCGTTTCCTCACCGGCGACATTTCCGAGATCCAAATTCAAAAAGGTTATGCTTCGGTGCTCGACGGGCCGGGCGGAATGGGCGGCGCCATCAACCTGGTGTCGCTTAAACCGGTCAAGCCGTTCGAGTCTGAAATCCGCGCTGGCACGATGTTCGACAATCGCGGAGCATTTCAGGGTTGGAACAGCTACGCGAGGATCGGCTCACGCCAGGAGAATTTCTACGTTCAGGGCAGCGTCAACCAACTCGACCAGAATTTCTGGTCGCTATCGCGCGGCTATTCGCCATATCCAGCGCAGGGTCCTTACCCCGGCTCGCTGGAAGATGGCGGACGGCGCAACGGATCGGACACCCAGGACTGGCGAGTCAACCTCAAGGCTGGTTACACGCCTAACGCCACCGACGAATACAGCATCAACTATACCAAGCAGTCCGGCGCCAAGGGTGCGCCCCTGAACGTCTACAACAACCCGCCATCGAGCCAGAACAGCTTTTGGCTCTGGCCGGCATGGAATGTCGAGAATCTGGCCTTCCTGTCGAACACGCAGATCGGCGACGCCTCCTATCTCAGGACCAAACTTTTCTACAACAAGTTTTACAACGCGCTCTCGGCGTATGACGACATCACCTATAGGTCGCAATCGAATCCCGGCCGCTTCAACAGCCAGTATAACGACAACGCGCGCGGCGGCTCGATCGAGGCCGGCACCGAGCTGATTCCGATGAACACGTTGAAGGCGGCATTCCACTATCGGCAGGATTTTCACACCGAGCAGAATGACAACCGTCCGACCAGTCCTGTTTTTAATACCACCGAGCCGTGGCAGCATCAGAACCAGACGACGTGGTCGGCGGCGCTGGAAGACACTTTCCACGTCACCCCGGACGTCGATTTGGTGGGGGGTGTCAGCTATGACAAATATCGGATCGACAAAGCTGAAGAGTATGACGACATAAGGGGACTATACGAGTATCCCAAAGGTGGCGCCGATGCCTTGAACTGGCAAACGGCAGCGATCTGGCGTTACAGCGAGGCCAAGCAGGTCTATTTCAGCGTATCTGACCGCGCGCTTTCCGACCATCTTCGAGCTTTACAGCCAGCGCTTTGGCAATGCGATTCCGAATCCCAACCTGGGCCCGGAGCGCGCCACCAATTACGAACTTGGCTGGAAGGGTCAGATTCTTTCTAACCTGAAGGGAACGGCTGCGATCTTCTACAGCGACGTGCGCGATCTGATTCAGGCGGTCCGTGTCAGCCCGACACAGTCGCAGACGCAGAACATCAACCAAGGCCACTTCTACGGTTTTGAGGCGTCGCTGGAAGCGCAGCTCTCCGCGCAGTTCATGATCGGCGGCAACTACACATTCATCGAGCGAAACGTTAGCGACGTATCAATTCCCGGATTCAGGCCGGTCGGGGTGCCGACCCAGAAGGCGTTCGTCTATGCCACATGGCGGCCGATCGAGCCGCTCGCCATCACGCCGAATCTGGAGGTCGCGAGCGACCGCTGGAGCGATGTCCTCGTCGGCACCCAGGGACCGAACGCGCCGATCCGCGCCGCCTTTCCCGATCTCTATATCCGCACCGGGGCCTACACGCTCGCCAACATCAACGTCAACTACCAGGTCACCGAGAATGTCGAGTTGGCCGGCGGCGTGAGGAATCTGCTCGACCAGAACTACGAACTGGTGTGGGGACTGCCGCAGCCGGGACGCACATTCTACGCGAAGGTGCGGGCCATATTTTAGCTTGGTGCGGCGGCGCGGCGAGAAGATGCACGCTGGGCTCTCCGGCGTGCATCTTCAAAGGGCGCTGCGCTGATCGTGTATGCCTGTGGGCCGCTTTGTCCGTTTGGCGAACGAACTTCGAAAGGTCTTAACACGGTCAGCCAGACTTTGGCCTCGATGTGCTTGGTATGCTTGTTGCGGAGTCTGCACGTTATATTCAGGTAATGGTGACGAGAGGTAAACATGCGCAGGAAGATTTCATGGGGTCTGGCGCTGAGCGCGCTTGGCCTTGCCGCCGTTGCAGCCGGGCCGATCGAGGCACAGGAAGCTGCTCCGCCGCCGGCTTGTGCCGCTCCGGTCGCGCCGACAGGTGAACTGGCGCCCTGGACCACACCGTTCCAACTAAAGGCGGCGGAGACCGAGACAAGTACGTCACGCGCGCGCCTGCCAATCGGCCAGGCCGCAAGCCTCACTTTGCTGCGGACACCTGATGTGCGTTACCCACTGCGCCCGGAGAAGCCGGGCGGCTCGGTCAGCTATGGCGGTCTTGTGCTGCTCGATGTGCATGAGGCCGGCACCTACCGGGTGGCGCTCGATTCGGCCGCCTGGATCGATCTCGTGCGAGACGAGCAGGCCGTGAAATCGACCGCGCATGGCCATGGGCCGAACTGCACCGGAATCCGCAAGATGGTAGATTACCCTCTCACCCCCGGCCCTTACATCTTGCAAATATCGGCCAATGGCCAGCCGCAGATGACAGTGCTGCTCGCGCGCTTGCCCTGATCCCGTGCAGACCCCGCGCTTCTCACTCCTGTTGCTGTCAGCCGGGCTCCTGCTGACAAGTTTGTTGTCAGCAGGATTTCTACCGCGAGAGACTTCAACATGGCGCTGGACGCTGCCTGCCGGCGTTTCGGCGCCGCCGATTCCAGCCGATAATCCCATGACCACTGTCAAGATCGAGCTTGGGCGGCGTCTATTCTACGACGCTGATCTCTCGGCTAACGGCACGATGTCCTGTGCTACTTGCCACGAGCAGAAGCACGCTTTCGCCGATGGCAATCGCACTCATCCTGGAGTGACCGACGAGTCCGGGCGACGCAATGTTCCCGGGCTGGCCAACGTCGCCTGGTTCACACCACTGAACTTCGCGGATCCAGCAGCCACAACGCTTGAGACGCAGGCGGCGACCCCGGTATTCGGCGCTCATCCGGTCGAGATGGGCATGGCAGGGCGCGAGGCGGAGATCGGCAAACGGTTCGGACGCGATAGCTGCTATCAGACGATGTTCGCACGCGCCTTTCCCGAGAATAGCGGTCGCATCGACTTTCCCAACGTGGCGCGTGCGCTGGCGAGCTTCGAACGTACGCTCATCTCTTATGGCAGCGCCTGGGACCGGCAGCAGCTCGCTCCGAATGCACAAGCTGGTTCAGCGCTGTTCGCCCGCGATTGCGCGGCCTGTCATTCGGGAGCGAACTTCACGGATTTGTCCATGCACCGGCTTGGTCCGGCCGATCCCGCGCTCCCCGATCAGGGGCTGTTCGAGAAGACCGGGATCGACGCCGACCGTGGCAAATTCCGGACGCCATCGCTGCGCAACGTCGCGCTCACCGGCCCCTGGTGGCACGATGGATCGGCGCGGACGATCGATGAGGCTGTCGCCAAGCACGGCCTGACGTACGACGCAGCCGAGGCGAAACAGTTGATCGCCTTCCTCACGGCTCTGTCCGACACCGAATTCACCCAGCGCCAGTCGCTTGCCATGCCTGAAGAGGCTTGCGGCAAGCGCCTCTAACACACAGACCGTGCGAAGCGCTTTTTGCCTCCATCGAGCAAGCAGTACAGTTAGCCGGTTCCTTACTGGACATAGTTATGAGCGAGCATTAGGCTTTGCGGCGAGGGGCGATCAGAGAACGAGACGAGTAGCATGGCTCCTCAGTTGCAGTATCAGGTCAGGTTCGACGTAAACGATTCGGTCATCGCGGAATCGATACGACGAAACGTACAAGAACCGGCGCTAACACGCCTTTTGGATATTCTCGCCAGACATCGCGCGGTGCCAAAATCCCAGTTCGATGCATTTTCCGAGTATGTCGCCGTAGCAGAAGAGCGCGGCATCGAAGGCTATCCGCTTTATGAATGGACCAAGGCAACGATTCAGAACCCGACAAAGAAGGAAAAATATCTGAAATCCTTCACGCTCTATGTGGAGGATCAAGAGGTGTATGCGAAGGAGATCGCTGATAGCTTGGAGTCAGATCTGCAACCGCTTGCTACGAGTGGGCTCATTACCCGGATATCCAAGTACGATACGAACCCCGAAAATAACCCTCAGCCACCGCAGCGTGGCACCGACCAAGGCTAATACGTCGCGGGGCGTGTCCGGGCGTTTTCCGATGCGGGCTGCCAGCGGCTAAAGCTTGGCGCGGCGCCCAGATCGTCCCAAAAGCTTTGCCGGGCGACTGGCGAGCAGTTCGGCCAGCCGCTGATCGTTGCCGTAGTCGAGTGGCCATTCCTGAACGCCGCCGAATTCATAAGCCATTGAGGCGGGCGCTGAGCTGATGTTCGTTAAGCGTTTTTTGAGCCAGCCAATCATCGTCATTTGGCGCCTCCATGATCGCGCTCTTCTAACTTTGCGGAGGAGAACATGCGTAGGCTTGAGTTTGTTCCCAAATTTTCGTTGCGAGAAGAGGTTTGCAAGAGAAGGACTTTTAAGCCGATTCTTGCTCTTGGCCCCAATGTGCTGGGTTTGAGACGTTGAGGCCGGAACGGGTGAACCTTGCTTTTTTAGGACGGAGGGACGACTCTTAGAATCATGAGATCGCTTGCAGAAAGTTCTACGTCCGCGGACGCGGCAGGGCCCATTCCGTTCGACAACAGCTATGCGCGGTTGCCGGAGGCGTTTTATCAACGCGTGAAACCGTTAGCGGTAGCAGCGCCGAGGCTCTTGCGCGTAAATGACGCGCTGGCTTGCCAACTGCGCATCGATCCAAGGTTTCTCGAGAGCCCGGAAGGCGTCGCTGTCCTCTCTGGCAATGAGATCGCGTCTGGATCCGAACCCATCGCGCAGGCCTACGCAGGGCACCAGTTCGGAGACTTCGTGCCCCAGCTCGGCGACGGGCGGGCCGTTCTGCTTGGCGAAGTCGTGGACGTTGCGGGTAAGCGATTCGACCTTCAGCTGAAGGGCTCTGGCCGAACCCGCTTCTCCCGGGGCGGTGATGGCCGCGCCGCGCTCGGTCCCGTCATCCGCGAATATATCGTCAGCGAGGCCATGGCTGCGCTTGGCATTCCTACAACACGCTCGCTCGCCGTGGTGTTGACAGGCGAAAACGTCATGCGCGAGCGGGCGCTGCCGGGCGGAATTCTGACCCGCGTTGCGTCGAGCCACCTGCGCGTCGGCACGTTTCAATACTTTGCCGCACGGGGGGACATCGAAAACCTTCGCGCTCTGGCCGACTATGCGATCGCCCGGCACTACCCGGAAGCGCGCTTGGCTGAAGACCCATATCGGGCTTTCTACGCCGCCGTCGTCGCAGCGTTGGCCCGGTTGTCGGCAAGATGGATGCTTGTTGGATTCATCCATGGTGTTCTGAACACTGACAACACTGCGATTGGAGGCGAGACGATTGACTACGGGCCGTGCGCTTTCATCGACGCCTACCGGCCTGACAAGGTTTTCAGTTACATCGACCAGTTCGGACGCTATGCGTTTGCAAATCAGCCTGCCGCCGTGGCATGGAATTTGGCCCGATTTGGCGAGACATTACTACCGCTCATAGCGGGTGGCGGTGACAAGGCGATTGAAGCTGCAAATGCCTCGATCGCTGGCTTCGATGATCACTTCAATGCCGCATACCTTGCAGGCATGCGTCAGAAGCTCGGCCTCGCGCGCGCGGTGGAAGGCGATTTCGAACTCGCGTCTGATCTCCTGAACCGGATGGCGGAGAATGATGCGGATTTCACGTTGACTTTCCGCGCCCTTTGCGAGGCAGCCGCCCATGCCAAAGGCGATGTGGACGTACGGGGGTTATTCACAGACCCTTCCGCTTTCGACGAATGGGCTGGACGATGGCGGGAACGCCTGTCGCTTGAAGAACGGTCGGCCGAAGCGAGGCGCACCGAGATGCTGTCCGTCAATCCGATGTTCATCCCGCGCAATCACCGCATCGAAGCGGTCATTCGGGACGCTGAAGCGGGACGCTTCGAGAAGTTTCACGAACTCGTCGAGGTGCTGGCGCATCCCTTCGACGACCAGCCGAAGTTTGCTGACTATGCGAAGCCGCCCCAACCGGAGGAAGAAGTCCGGCAGACTTTCTGCGGGACATAACCGGTAGGATGCGCGCAGGGACTGCGCCTCCCGTTTCTTTCAGATGTGGGTAACTCTTGCCGGCGCAATTCGCCTAAGCACGACAGACGACTCGGGCTTTGCGTAGGGAACTCTTGCAACATCCAAAAGTTGAAAGAGGCTATCACCGACGCATGGCAACTTCGTCGATCAGGTCAACGTACCGGCCCCTCTTTTGAGACCCCAATTGGCGGCGGATATACCGGATGACTTTTGATCGACAGGGCCAGCCTGACCGCAAGCCGATCCCACGCGCCACCTACCGGCTGCAGCTCAACAAGGATTTCGGCTTCGATCAGGCGGCGGCGCTCGCGCCTTATCTCGCCAGGTTGGGAATAAGCCATGTCTACTGCTCACCCTATTTGCGGGCTCGCCCCGGCAGCACGCATGGCTACGACATCGTCAGCCACACCGAACTGAACCCTGAGCTCGGCAATACCTCAGCCTTTGAGCGGATGGTTGCCGCGTTCCGGGAGAACGGTCTCGGCCAAATCCTTGATTTCGTCCCGAACCATATGGGGGTGGGCGGTGCGGACAATCCGTGGTGGCTGGACGTGCTTGAATGGGGTCCGGATTCGCAATTCGCAGGCTGGTTCGACATCGATTGGGAGTCGGATCGCAGCTACCTGCAAGGCAAACTGCTGGTCCCCTTCCTGGGCGAGCAGTACGGTGCTGAACTCCAGTCGGGTGCGCTCCGACTCAGGTTCGATGCGGAAGCCGGCTCGCTGGCCGTGTGGGCATACGACAACCACAAGCTTCCGATCAGCCCGCTTCACTACGAGCGCGTCCTCGGCGATAACCATCCGGACCTGGAGCGCATCGGCGACGCGTTTGCGCACCTCTCGACATGGCGCCCGCATATCGTTCGCCGGGCTTCGGATCTCAAATTGGAGCTGGCCGAGTCAGTCAGGGAAAACCCCGATCTGGCGGTCGCGATCCAGGCCGCGGTGGACCGCTTCAACGGCGAGATTGGCGAACTGCAAAGCTGGTCGCAACTTGACGCGTTGATCCGCGACCAGCACTGGCGCGCAGCCCACTTCCGCGTCGCGGCCGACGACATCAACTACCGCCGCTTCTTCAACATTAATGACCTGGCTGGGATCCGGATGGAGCTCCCTCAGCTTTTCGACCATGCGCACTCGCTGGTGTTCCGCCTGCTCGAACAAGGAGTGCTCGACGGAATCCGGCTGGATCACGTCGATGGTCTTCTCGATCCGAAAGGGTATTGTTTGCGCTTACGGGAAAAGGCGCCATGTCCGTTCTATCTCGTTGTCGAGAAGATCCTTGCGCCGCATGAAAACCTGCGTGATGACTGGGATGTCGAAGGGACGACTGGCTACGAGTTCGCTAACCTCGTCACCGGTCTGCTGAACGATCCGGCGGGTCAGGAGGATCTCACGCGCCTTTACGCCGACTTCAGCGGTGAACGGGCCTCCTTCAGTGCCATCGTCCGCGATTCGAAGATGCGGATCATGGAGAACGAGATGGCGAGCGAACTGAACGTGCTGGCCAGGGAGGCAGCGCGGGTGGCGCGCTCGAATCCGCGGACCGCCGACTTTACCAACAACGTCCTGCAACGGGCGCTAAAAGAAATTATCGCCGTTTTTCCCGTCTACCGCACATATGTTGACGGACGGAGCCCGCCCACCCAAGCAGACCGCCGCGATATCGATTGGGCCATGGCTCAGGCCCGCCGCAATGGTGCTGCCTTGGACCCCAGCGTTTTCGATTTCCTCCACCAACTCCTGACTTGCGATCTCGTTGCCGAGCCGCGTAGCGGATTCAGCCGCGTGGAGGTGGTTCGCGTCGCAATGCGCGCACAGCAATATAGCGGCCCCGTAATGGCCAAGGGCCTCGAGGATACCGCCTTCTACCGCTACAACCGGATGCTGGCGCTGAATGAGGTCGGCGGCCACCCTGACCAGTTCAGTGTAAGCGTAGCCGCCTTCCATCACGCCAATGCCCAGCGGGCGAAACGAACGCCGCATGCCATGCTGAGTACCGCCACGCATGACACCAAGCGCGGCGAGGATACGCGGGCGCGGCTGGCGGTGCTATCGGAGATGCCGGACGATTGGGCCCAACACGTTGCACTTTGGAGTCGGATGCTGCGGGCGCGCAGCGCAGGAAATCCGGACGCAGCGCCGCCAGATCGCAATGACGAGTATGCGTTCTATCAACTCCTGCTCGGAGCATGGCCGGCCCAACTTTCAGCGGGCCAGCTCGATCCAGTGGAAGTGGATGCCTTTCGCCAGCGGATTGAAGGCGCCATAACGAAAGCCATGCGTGAAGCCAAGGTCCATACGACCTGGGCTGCGCCGAACGCCGCATACGAAGACGCCGTTTTAGAGTTCATTCGCTACGCGCTGGACACGTCGCGAACCAATCCCTTTCTGGAATCTTTTTCCGCGTTTCAGCAGCGCGTGGCTACCTTTGGCGCTCTCAACAGCCTTATTCAGGTCGTGCTGAAATTCACGGCGCCCGGCGTGCCCGATCTCTATCAGGGTGCGGAACTCTGGGACTTCAGCATGGTCGATCCAGATAATCGTCGTCCCGTTGATTACGACATCCGGAAAGCATCACTGGTATCCGTGGAATCGGGCAGGGGTGATCTTCCAGAGCTTCTGGAAAACTGGCGTGACGGCCGTTTAAAGCTCCGCCTTATTGCCGAGACGTTGGCGTTGCGCCGTCGCGAACCGGAACTGTTCATGCACGGTTCGTACGAAGCGCTCCACGGCACAGGTCCGCAGGCAGATCGCCTCTGTGCCTTCATGCGCACCAGCGAAGATAGCGCGCTGGTGACCGCGGTGGCTTTGTACCCGTCCCGTGGGCATGGGGCAGATACATGGGGCGACTGCACTCTGACTCTATCGTCTGAGGTCGTTCCGCAGCGATGGTCAGAGCTGTTCAGCGGACGTGAGCTCATACTCTCGCAAGGGTCGTTTCTAGCACGCGAGCTGTTCGCCAGCTTGCCGG
This sequence comes from Nitrobacter vulgaris, assembly GCF_031453995.1. Classification (NCBI taxonomy): domain Bacteria; kingdom Pseudomonadati; phylum Pseudomonadota; class Alphaproteobacteria; order Hyphomicrobiales; family Nitrobacteraceae; genus Nitrobacter; species Nitrobacter vulgaris. The sequence goes on from NZ_JAVDPZ010000029.1 coordinate 11,258, forward strand.
TCGCGCTGCTCACGCCTTCTCAGAATTTGCCGCCCGCCTGAGCCTGTGGGCGTTCGAATTTCGTATACAGATTGATAGGACCCATCGCCGTGAGCTGCCGCGTCGGGGAACTCAATTGCACGCCATTGTATCAGCCGCCCGCCTGTTTCTATTTACCGCAGGAAAGGCCAATTCTGATCAACTCCCTTGAGAAGTTCCCATCGGGCACGTGGGCAGGGCGAAAACTCGGAGTAGTATCGCTGCCGCGGTTCGGGAGAGTGCAAAAGTACTCGGCACAACGCGCAATTGATAAATCCCAATTGACACACTGTGCAATGTTAAGCTTGAGACTGGCGCAGGAAGCTGAGATCCAAAGCCGCAACGATGATAAGCTGGTTCAAGACTGCGACCAATCCGCGCTGGGAATGGCTTTATTTTCTGATTTTTGCCGCAGCGTACTCCGTACTCTGCATTTTCGGCTTTCGCACGGCAAACAACAATGTCTTGTCGCTGATCTGGCCTGCCAACGCATTCATGCTTGGTATGCTCGTGCGCTTTCCTTTATTGGCGCATCCCCTGGGATGGGTGGCCTGTCTTGTCGGATTTGTTATTGCGGTTCCAGTTACCGATTACGGCCCAATAACGAGTGCGGGACTGGCTGCATACAATTTCGGTATCGTGGCGGTCGGCCATGTCGTGCTCTCCAGGGCCGATCCGGCTGACCAACGTCTGGAACGTCGGACCTCGGTTTTTTACCTTCTTTTTGCGGTGGGCGTCGCATCCATATTCGCCGGCATTGTTGGGTCGATCCTGGTCGGTCCTTTATTCTACGATCCGGCAGCGGTCAGCTCTTTTCGATACTGGTTCTCAGTTGAGCTTATAAACCAGCTCGCCTTTTTGCCGATGATCCTGTCCTACCCGGAGGGCCGTAAATGGGCGCGCTTTCAACTGCCGCATTCGACCTTTCACGATCAAGTGCCGATTATTGTGTTGGTCGTCTCGGCCGTTACGGGACTCTTTTTCGGAGGAATGGGGGCCCTCGCATTCCCTGTACCGGCCCTTCTCTGGTGCGCAATTTCCTATCGCGTGTTCCTGACGGCCTTGCTGACCTTTGTCTTTTGCATATGGGTGATCATAGCGACAACTCTGGGCTATATTGACGTTTCACATGTCGATCAATCGCTCGTGTTGTCGATCAGCATGGGGGCTGCACTTATTTCCCTGGCCCCTCTCGTCATCTCCACGACGACTGCGACACGAAATGAAATGCTGAACCAGCTTAGACACCTCGCGGCTGAGCGTGAGATCGTGGCCAATGAACTCGATCACCGGATCAAAAATCTGTTCACGCTGGTCAACGGGCTAATCAGTTTATCAGTTCGTGACAAACCCGAGATGAAACCGCTGGCAGACATACTAAGAAGCCGGCTCACGGCATTGCATCATGCGCATGGTCTCGTTCGCACCGCGCACGCAACGTCGGTTGCACGGGGAGGATCGGTTTCATTAAAGGAACTTATTGGCGCTCTGCTTCGGCCTTATGAGAGTGCGGGAGATAAACATTTCACGGTCGACGGTGATGACGCTCTCGTCAATGGTGGAACCGTTACACCGCTGGCTCTCGTTTTCCACGAACTGGCGACTAACTCCACCAAATATGGTGCGTTGAAGCATGCCGACGGCATTTTGGGAGTCCATATCAGTCGCGATATCGATGGCCTGCGTATCAAGTGGACGGAAAAGGCTCCAGTGCAAACCGGCTATTCTGATGCGGCCGAAAGCGGCTTCGGATCGAAGCTTCTGGATCTAGCGATCAACCAACAATTGCATGGAAACTACGTCCGCGCTCGTACAGAAGACGGTTTGGATATCGAGATCATTCTGCCGAGCAAACTTTTCAGCGAAGTCCCATCCAGTCTACCAATTGGACCAATCTGAGTTTCCTTGCTTGCCTTTGCGTGAACGTGCTCTCGCCAGAACCACTCCGCACAAAGCATCAGGATATAACGCTGGGAATGTGCAAAGATCGGCCGCCAGGAAAGCGGCCGATCCCGAGCATTGAATGAAATCGCGGAAACCGGCTTAGAATCCGGATTTCGTTTTTTAATCGGCAACTCCGACCCGGTGGCGAAAAACCATTTCGCCGCCCTTCCAGCCGGAAAACGCCAGGCCGAGCACGACAAGGCCCGAGAGAACTACGCCGGTTGGAACGATGACTGAGCTGCCGTGATCGAACCGCCAGTACCAGTTAAAAGCCGCGATCAACAGAGCGAGGGCATTGCCAATCGCGTGAAGCCGCGTATCCGACAGGTTGCGCACACGATCATCCCCTAGAACTTCGACAAGGCCTGTCACAGCAGCCAACGCCGCGGTAACGAGGCCTATGCCGAGTAACCACAGCGAAGCCGTTGCCCAAAATCCGTTCGAAGTCGCGGCGAAAGCAAGATCGGAAACGAACGCCAACACAAAGCAAGCAATGGGAAAAGCTATTACCATTGGATGGATGGGGTGGCCGGCTATCTGCACGGTAGAACGTGGGTTGTCTGTTGCCATAGGAAACTCCCTTGTTGGGCGGGCAACAATTTTCCTCGCGGTCCGTTCCTTTTCGAGGGTGTAAATTGCGGCGCCGATGGCAGCGACGCATGATTGCGTGTCACAAGGTTTGCCTTTTTGTCGCCGACAGATTGCAGATGATGAACGCCAAAGGCCCATTCGTGCCGTCCGGCCGAATTACTCGTCACGGGGATGGTCAGGACGCAGGCGAGGGACGCAAGAGCGCATGTCGGGAAGCGAGGGCGTTTTCGTTTATTCTCGCTCTTTGGCCTTGACTGATGTCGCCGGTCGAAGCTTATAAAATATGCCCATCCGTAGTGAGGATGGCCGATGCAATCCGGCTGGCGGTGGAGCCCGTGATGGTCTAAGAAACGATCAATAACAAAAGCAACAGCCGGTCCCCACGAACGGACATCAACTCATCAGCCTTAAGAAATCAAACGCCTTTTAGCGGGCTTCGTTGCTTGTCCTTGTGAACTCATCCCTCCTTTAACAACAACGAACCTAGGCGGTATTCGCTCATCATGCCGATTTTCAGTTACATCATCACAGACCTGGCCGAGCGTAAATCAAAACCCATCAAGGTCCCCTTGCAGACCCATGAGGAGGCCGTCATGTACGGAACACTCTTGGCTCGAGAGATGCTGGGTGACACGCCCGACCTGACCGATAACGGGATGTGCATTACTATTCTTGACGATGTCGGTAAAACCGTCTCCATCCTGCCTTTTGGTTCTGTTAACTGACCGCAAAAGTGCTGAGATTGTTTTGACGAGTCGAGGGATTCTTTGTGTCACTACAAAGGAATCTTTTCTTGAGTTCCGTAAAGGAACCGCCACGACGTATGCACGTTCATCTTGGCTATGGACACTACTACCCTTGTCGGGTTCTTCGCAGCCTTTTGCACCTCGATCTCGTACTTTCCTCAACTGAAGAAGTGCTGGCAAACCGGCAAGGCGGGGATCTGTCCCTCCTGATGTTCAGCATTCTTACCACCGGCGTGGGGGCGTGGGTGCTTTACGGCGTTCTCAAGCACGACGTCGTTATCGTCATCGCGAACGCCGTGAGCTTCTGCTGCCTGTCCGGCATATTGTGGTTCAAGCTCAGAGAGAAGTTGGATCCCGCTTGAACAGCTAGGTGTAAGGACGGCGATCGGCAGCCCGCAGGCGCTCCACCATTGCATGGATTTGGTCGTCAGCCGCCGCGCGAGCGACCAGTCCGAACAAATGCCGCAATCTCGTTTTGGAGATGGCCGTAAACCAAGTAGGCTTCGCCAGCCCACCATGTCTATGAGGCAAGGGATCATTCCGGATTTCGTGCTGTTCCAACAGAGGGAACTTGAAGTGCCCCGCACTGTTCCTTAAGCAACGTTTGTGACTTTGTTCCTGACACGTGGAAGAAAAGGCTCATCAATGTGCAGGTGGATCGCTTATCGAGGAGAGACTCGGGCATTCGAACAATACGTCACAGAGCCCGTTCATTCTCTCATCGCTCAAAGTCTGCGCTCGCTTGAGGCCACCGCTCGAACGAACGGAGATGGATTCGGTCTCGGCTGGTACGGTATTCATCCGGAACCCGGTCTGTATCGGGAGACGCGGCCGGCGTGGTCGGACGAAAATCTGCGCTATCTCTGTCGCCATCTGGAGTCTCACATGTTTTTCGCTCATGTCAGGGCGGCGACCTGTACGGCGGTGACGCGGCAGAACTGCCACCCGTTCGTGTGCGGCCAATGGATGTTCATGCACAATGGCTTCATCGGTAGCTGGAACCGGCTCCGGCGGAGGGTAGAAAGTATGATTTCCGACGAGTTCTATCCTTCGCGGCTCGGTACGACCGACTCCGAGGCAGTATTCCTTGCCATGATGGGCGCGGGGCTTGTCGAAGATGCCGTGGGTGCAACGCGCCGGGTAATGTCCGAACTATGCAAGTTGGTGAACGAAGAGGATTACCGCGAGCCTGTGCGCTTTACATCGGCACTGACCAATGGCCATGACCTGTTCGCATTCAGGTTTGCAGAGAATGATAGTGCCAACTCGTTGTATTACCGGACCGCCGGCGATGGACTTGTTGTCGCTTCCGAGCCGCTCGATAGGGAATCCGGATGGGAGGAGGTTCCCACCAATCATGTGTTGATCGGAGCCGCGTCAGGCTCAATCGATATCGTTCCATTTCTCCCATCTGAACTCAGGCAGCTCGGAGAGGAACGCTGGCCGGCTCAAACAGTTGTCGCAGGCGCCGGTAAAGGTAAATAGGGCGCGAGGAGTTCCGACGAAAACAAATGTGCGGATATTCTGATCTCGTCGCGCAACGGTTCGGGACCAAGCACGAGCAAATACGGATCGATGCAAACAAAGCGCTGGACACGCTCCCGGCCGCGATCAGGTCCATGTCGGAGCCAATGGTCAGCCACGACGCGGTTGCGTTCTATCTACTTGCCTCTGAAGTATCCAAACGAGTCAAGGTGGTGCAAAGCGGTCAGGGCGTGGACGAGTTGTTCGGTGGCTACAGCTGGTATCCATCCTTCCTCTCCGCCAATGATGCTACCCAGCAGTATCAAGCGTCCTACTTCGACTGGAAGCATTCAGATCTGACGGAGCTGTTATCGGAAGAGTTCATTTCGGACGATTTCAGCAGAGACTTCGTCGACGCGTTCTTCACTCAGGCCGAAGCGGTCTCTCCTGTCGACAAGGTGTTGCAGATCGATGGTGAGATCATGCTCGCCGACGATCCCGTCAAGCGCGTCGATAACATAACCATGGCTTTTGGCCTCGAAGCGCGGGTTCCTTACCTCGACCATGAAGTGGTGGAGCTTGCGTCGCGCCTCCCTGCGGCACTGAAAGTCAGCGGTGGCGGCAAACACATCCTCAAAAAGATAGCTCGGCGCTATGTGCCGAGCGAGGTCATCGACCGATCGAAGGGGTACTTTCCACTGCCTTCCCTGCGTTACCTGAACGGTCCGTTCCTCGACTTCGTCTGCGATACGATGACATCCGCCAAAGCGAGGGAAAGAGGTTTGTATCGGTACGGCTTTGTCGATCACATGTTGCAACACCCCGAAGCTGAAATGAGTCCAAAGGGCCACTCGCGCTTGTGGCAGGCCGCTGTTCTCGAAGCGTGGTTGCAGGCACATGCAGTTTGATCCGAAAATACTCAAAACGCTGCGTCTCAACCTCAGTCGCGACGGTGGCCACCTCATTATCCGATCGGCCGCTGGGCGTGAGGAAGTCAGCGAGTATTCGTTCGGTATCGAGGAGGAATACTTCCTGGCGGACAGAGAAACCTTCGAAGTCGCAATGCAGACGCCCAATGAGCTGTTCGAGGCTGCAAATTGGTCCACAGGCGACCTGGCCACGCGGGAGATGTTGCAGGCTCAGCTCGAAGTCGCCACGAACATCCATGGTGATATCAATGACGCCCGCGAGGAATTGAAGTTTTTGCGCCGCGAGGTTGCGGCCGTTGCATCTCAATATGGGTTCGTCATCATGGCCTCGGCTACGCACCCGACAGCCTCCTGGCGGCTTTCGCAGCCCAGTCCGAAGGTGCGTTATGAAGAGATGATCGAAGATTTCAAAGCGGTTGGACATCGGAACATGGTGTGCGGGATGCACGTTCACGTGCAATTGCCCGATGCGGACCGGCGGTTCGCGGTGATGCGCGCGATGATCCCCTACCTCCCGATTTTCATTGCACTCTCGACCTCCTCTCCCTTCTGGAATTCGGCCGACACGGGCCTGAAGGGCTATCGACTCGCCGCTTACGACGAGTTACCCCGCAGCGGCCTTCCTGAACTATTCGAGAACAAGCAGGAATTCGAAGAGTACGTAGCTGCCCTCGTCAAATCGGGCGTTATGCCGGACGAAAGCTATGTCTGGTGGGGACTGCGTCCATCTTCACGACACCCGACGCTGGAGCTGCGTGCTCCTGACGTGTGCACTTACGTTGACGACGCTGTGGCAATCGCGGCGCTATATCGCTCCCTTGCGCGTTACCTCTACGAGCGGCCCGAGCTGTCAAAACGAGTGACGGGCGTCGATCGTGCGATCGCGGTCGAGAACAAGTGGCGAGCCCAACGTTATGGAATAAGCTGCATATTCGTGGGAAAAGACGGTCCGGTCGAAATTCACGACGTGCTATCGACACTGATTGAGCAAATTTCCGAAGATGCGGCGAAGCTTACGTGTCAACGGGAGTTGGAGGACTGCAAGAGAATACTTGAGCGGGGAAGCTCCGCCGATGCCCAGCTACGGATATACCGAGACAACGCACTCAATTTGACTGAAGTTAATCGCTGGATCGCCGAAACGACGGCGGCCGGCCAGATGGGAGCGGCGTGCTCGGCGACCGAGAAGGCGGTCATTTAAGGAGCTCGGCATCAAACAGGATCGAAGATGAGCAAACCCTCGCCGCTTCTTGTTTTCTACCGGCGATCAGTGAGTTATTCGACGAACTCATGGACGACAGCGCGTCAAGCTTCGAGAAAAAGCGTGCGGTGCGGATCACCTGTCTCTTCTCTTTTACACCAGGATTTTAGTGTATTGGAGTGACTTAAATTACTCTGCCTTCCCGAACGCCAAATTCCAGGTAGTGGCAACCCGCACCTATGTCACTCAAATGCGCCAGATCAGCATACCTCTTCTTGTAAGATTTTGCATCGAAGCTTTCCGGTAACGCGCCAAGTGAATATGAACTGAAAAAATTGACTCCTGCATCCAGCAGTTCTTTCTCACGACACAGAGAGATGTCCTGGCCGTGGAAGTATACGTCGGCCAAACCTGTCAAGCGCGTCATACCCTCACGGTGAAGATTTTCGACTTGCTTGCCAGGAATTTTCCATCTGACACTTATTCCGAGCGCATCCAACTCTGATGCGGCATTGCGAGCGAAGTCATAGGCCTCGTCTGAGTAGGGATCTGAGTCGTAGTGCTTCCACAAAGCTATCACGACCTTTCGGATTCCGAACGGGCGACAAAAATCAACCCATTCACGCCGATAGACCTGATAGTATAGCCGGTCCAGAAGAGATCCGTGGCAGTTTGTCAAAAATTGCAAAAAATCGGGAAACTGAAAATCCGGAAACTTCGCGTCGATGATTATCTTTGTGTCTGGTAGAATCTCTAACAGTCGTTCGACCATATCGAACGTAACAGGATTGAATCTTTCGAACACCCGCAAGCGCTGAAATTCATCCTGAGTTATTGACGCGAACTTCTTTTCAACCCCGTAGAATCTCCTTTCAGCTTCGTCGTGAGCCAATGCGAAGCCGTCAGCCAACTTGACGCAATCGAGCTCGATCTGCCTCTCACCAGATGCGAGCGAAGCAAGGACTGCTTCGATCGAATTGGTTTGTATATATCCGTCTATCTGGCCTCCGCCGTGGATGATCGTCTTTCCTGCCATCGCCAACCGCCTTTAATTACGCCAACGTTTGATTAATCATGGCGCGCGAAAAGCTTTCATTTAGGGCCACGAAGCTGGCTGGCATAGTATAGAGCCAGACTCGTGAGGCTATCCGGATCCGTCTCCGGCAAAGCATGTGTTGGACGCGAGGCCCACGATTGAATGATCGCCTGTTGGGGACAAAGCTTATGATCGTTCTCGAAAAATTTGATATGGCTCTTCGCGTTGTCGATCCACTCTCTGTTAGTGCGGTCAGTCGGTAGTCCGTTATAAATTATGCCGATAGCTCCTACCAAGTTCTCTGCACGCAAGGCCTTCAGCAGATCATAAAAACGTAGCGCAGCGGCTACCTGTTGTGAGCCGGCGGAAAACGGTACGTCTAATTGCATGAACGAGATGCGTGATCCCAGACGCTCGCGAAGCCCGCGAAGCCATCGTCGCGTCTCAGTTTCCCATTCCGGCTGATATGCGACGCCGCTCGGTTCGATGTCTCCGATCGTCACCGTCGGGAATTCGTCGCGATAGACCCGAAGCACGGGCATCACGAGATCAATGACCCCCTCTATCGAGAGCCGGCATCCGGGCTTCTTACCGGGAAGCCCTTTGTAATAGCGCCCGAACCAGAGTGGTTCGTCCATTGCGACGTAGGCGATCGAGCCTCCTGCCTTCTTGATTTTTTCTGAAATCAACTTCGCACGGGAGATCGTCGAATAGCCTTCTACCCCAGGTCCCCCACATGCCGGATTCGCCACCGGGGTGTTCATCACTCCCGCTTCAACCGCGATCGAAATATGACGACTATTGAGATTCTCCACGATCAGGTTCACTTGATCCTGAGGGGCATGTTCGAGATACGAGCCGTAGAGCTTGAAAACGCTTATGACCTGAGCCGCCTTCCGCCAAGGGGCATCAGATTTGAACATATCCAGAAAATCGACTGCGCGATTGAGCGGAGAGGGCGGGACGGAAGCTTGAGGCGCGATCCAGATCTCGGTTGCTGACAGGATGCCAAAGGCTCCTGAGACCAGCAGTAAAAGAATTGAAATTGTTGGGCGAACGAAAAGCCGCTGCTTTCTCATTTCCGCATCCGACGATCGGGACGGGTCCAAGCACTCGGCCCTGGGTTTGAACGCTTAATACTTCTCCAGTTGCGCACGCAGATGATCGATCTTGTTCTTCATCGACGCGATCGTATCGCTATCAATCTTTCGCAGATAGCCCTTAATATCGGTCGTAGAGATATTCGATGTTCGGCTCACATAGGTCACGATGCAGCCGGTTTCCGCAGACAGATGATCGAATTTTCCAACCCAATCGTCGCCCATAGCGAATATTCTGACGTCGTGCTTTTGGATATCGCTGCTTTTTTGCTCCCAGGTCGTTTCGGGTATCACCAGATCGACATACTTGCAGCTTGAAAGGATCTCGGCGCGTTCGTTGTAGCGGATTACAGATTTCTTCCCTTTGATATCGTTGAATTCGTCGGTGGAACACCCAACGATCAGGCGGTCTCCGAGGCTTCGCAGGCGCTGTAGCAGGCGAACGTGGCCCACGTGAAACAAATCAAAGGTTCCGTAGGTGATTACGTTGTTCATGTCGAATCACCCCTCTTTGAGTTGAAAGTGGCATCGGTGGCGAGCAGACAATCCTCGTAGATCTTACGAACTGCCGGATCGGAACATTTTACACTATCGATGAATCGCCGCAGGTGAACCGCCCGTTTCGCTTCCTTCTCAGTACTGATCAAAACATCCAATTTTACGCTTGGGAATAAACGTTTCAAATCCAGGACCCAGAAGCTTTGGTCAGCCCCGGTCAGGGTGACTTCGCTAAACCCACCTTCGCAGATCATCTTCGCAATGGTGTCAAAGTTTGCGTCAGCTGACGCTTCAACCCTTTGGCCCGCACCCGGTACAAATTCAGCAAGTCGCGTTCGGCTCAAACTCGGTGGTATGCCTCTTACATTCGTGGACAGTAAAGCATCATAGTCAAACTCGAACTTCTCCCAGTCGGACCCCATCAACTTGAGCGCGACTTTATCGTGAGAATGAACAACGATATTTTTGGCCACGTTCCCGTACTCGTGCCAGATATCATCCTCGTAGTAGCTGAAGACGCGAGCGCGAAAGGAATCCAAGTGGACAAAGGTGCCCGGCCTCACCCATGCTTCGGGAACTTCCTTTGTATGGTACATGCCCCAGTTTGACAGGTTTCTTATAAAGCCCGCTTCATCAACGCTTGTGTAGAATACGTCTATCTGGGCCCATGGCACTACGACCTGTATTCCGTCTGCAAGTTCGATGGAGGCATGACGGGAGTTTGCGTCCTGCTGTAATGCCAGGATGTGGTACCCTCCGCCGGCATAGGGCGCTGCCACCGGCCAGCAAGCGTAGCCGCATTCTCGCAGTAGCGGCAGGATCCTGTCTTCGAAGATCTTAATCTGATCTTCGAAAATGATAACATCCAGATCATCATTCCACGGGGGCATACGACCATTTCGGACGTATCCGACAATTGCGCCTGCGAACAAGAAGTATTCGAGCTTATGGCGTTCGAAGATGCGCAGAACCTGTTTGTAGATCTCCTTGGAACCGTCGGTCAGCTGTTCGTATTTTGCATTGGATATCCCAGCGATCGAAGTTCGGATTGCCGGAAGTGAACTATTGAATAGAGGTGCGGCTAGATTCACGTGTGAACTCGCTTACTCATACTCGCCAGGACGATCTTATGCTTTGCGTGTTGCTGAGAGTCGCAAAGGCCGATGGCTGCGGACATGAACCGGATGCCTCGCTTTCGGTTTGAAACTTGCTCATGGAAAGAAATGATCCGTCCCTCCGTGCGTTAGACCGCCACCGCCTGAGAGTGCCGGCGATCGTAAACAGTAGGTGAGAACTCCTTCCAAAGGCTCAGGTGAGCGTCCAGCATTTCGTCTTCGCTCCAGGGTTGTTCAATGGATCGGTTTGTTGCGATCCATTGCTGCTCGTTTCCGACCAGATTCGACATGAGACCTGCCAGCGACCGGCCGTCCCGTGGCAAGAAAGTAAACCCGTTCTTTTGCGGGATCACTCGTTCCTTCAGACCAGCGATTGCAGAAGCGATGACCGGCCGGCCGAACATCCAAGCTTCAGAAACAACAAGACCAAAAATCTCCCACCACGTCGACGGAACGATCACCCAGTCAACCGATGCCATCCGTTCGGCCAACTGATCACGACCGTAGGCTCCATTCTCACGCACGGTGATCCTGCCGAACTGGGACTTGCGGAGTTCTTCGACCTGTTGATTGATCCGCTCCAGATAGGCACCGGATGCGTAGTGCTTGTTGCCACCATTTATTTCGACAACGATACCTTGTGCCGGAAGCCGCTGCTCTTTACCAAGCAACAGAAGGGCATCAAATATGACGTCTACGCCTTTGTTGTCGATGAATTGTCCGAAAAAGCCAAAGCGGTTGACCTGCCGCGAATGCTGACTGCGGTCGAATGTCGTACCAAGGTTTGTCTGGCCATTTGGTATGACGACGCACTTCTCCTGAGGTAGCCCCCACTCAACGTATCGTTCGGCGATAAACTCGGATGGAAAAACAAAAACGTCACATTCCCCGAGAGCGGCCTTCAGACGAGCGGCTCGCAGGGTCACAAACTCGGGGCGAAGGTCCGGGAAACATTTGTTGCACGAAACAGGAGAGGCCGATCGACAGAGATCGCGCGAGCCTTTCTTCACCATCTGGCCATCCGCCATGCATATCGCCATCATCTCATGGAACGTAAAACAGATGACTGCGTCAGGCGCCGCAATCCTGGCCGCACGAATCGATTCCACGCCGACGCGATGGTAGTGATGGAAGTGGATGACGTCTGGTTTGATCCGCTCGATCAATTCACGAAAGAACTGGATCGAGCGCCAATCTCCAACGGAAAGGTGGAGGAAATCGTAGTACTGCGGGAAATAAAAGTACTGCCGTTCTTCGCCCTGGACAGGGACGATGGGGGCGCCGGGTTTGCCGTAGATCTGATCGTGATTGGCTTCGAGCGCTGCGATAAAATAGGCATCGTGTCCTCGCTTCAGGCTAGCCTGAAACATTTCGTATGCCACCTGTTGAGCGCCACCCGGCGCTATTGAAGGATGAAGATAGCTAACGTAGACCATTTTCATGGCGTCCGCCTGCTTGTCTTGGCGAGATGCTTGTCGAAGTAAGCGCCATGTTCGGCGGTGAAGAAGTAGCGGTTCGCCATGGAGGCGCCGCGATATTCTTCACCGCGAGCGCGCGAACCCTGTCCCTCCAGATGCACAAGGCGAATTTGCGGGTGTACGCAAACAGGCCCGTTCGATGCGTTCCAACGCAGTGATAAGTCGGCGTCTTCGTAGTGGCCATAAATGTAGCGCGTAGAAAATCCTCCGAGCTTTTCAAACATTGGCTTTTCAAAGGCCATTACCGCGCCGGTTATCGCAGGCACAGCCCTGGGCTTCTGCCATTCTGGTTCGGAAAATGGCACGCCCTTATCAAAATGTTCGACTCGCAACAGGCGTCCGTATGGTGCCAGTACCGAGTCGTCGGTGCGATTCAGAGAATTGCGTCGGACGAATTCATCTTTATCGATGAACATGCCTGAATGCATGAGATTGTGATCATCATAGAACAACAACCCGCCCCAGAGCGTCTTTCCCAGCTTGGTATCTGCCAGAACCTGCTTCATCTGGCGTGCATAAGCGGGGATTGCATATACATCGGGATTGATAATGAAGATGCGGTTGCTTGCGGCGTGATCAATGGCTGCATTGTTTGCGGCGCCAAAGCCTGCGTTATCTCCCAAAGCAATGACAGTGATCATCACGTCATAAAGGTCCGACATAAGGCGCGCGTACCGCAACACCTCGTCCGCGTCTTCGGGCGAGTTGCAGACGTAGATCCATTCTCCGAAATCGATCCCCGCTTCCCGGAATAACATCGGCTGAAGCTTAATCGGCTCGGTTGAGCCAAAGAGTACCGTCACAAATGAGCTTGATACCTTGCGCGGTCTGAAGCGCTCAACGTAAGAGTTAGACACGGCGGATGCGACATGAGAGCGAAACAGCTGAATGAGAGCTGTTCCCGAAGCTCCGCATAGAAAGCTATTCAGAGACGCTTGTTTACCAGAATGAGATTCACAGGTAGCGATGATCTGCAACAACGTATTTAGAAGACGCTTGTCTGACACGATCTCCGGAGTAATTTTTGTCTGGAACGTGCCAGTCAGGGAGGCCACCTGAAACAGAAGTGGCTGCTTCAAAAGAGACTTCGAGGGAGATTGACCGAACCCAACAAACCCATAGTCGTAGGCGCCCTCGCGGATGTGTTGCTCGACGTCTTTCCGGGCCTGCCTAAAACATGCGGTTCGCGGTAACTCGACAGTGAAATCGCCCCCGATCAGCTTCATTCGCGGAGTTTCACAGCCTTCATCCGCGAGCCAGCCGATGATTAGGCAGAACCCTGACTCCGAAACCAAGTATCGTTCGACCGAGCATGCCACAGCGCCCGGCTCGCGGCGGATGGTAGAGTGCTTGTTCTCATCGATGCCGAATCGCAGATAGTGATCGAGCGCGCTGGCGGCTTCACCCGAAGTTAACGCATGGCGCGCGTGCGGATTGGATTCCAGATATCGAGATTCGTCAAAATTGCGAAGAGCTACAGGAAGCAGCGGCGCTTCTAACATGTTCATCCCTCAAAAATCTCAGCGGGGCGAAGCGGGTAGCGCCAACCCGCGGTACCCACGCCTGACAAAATCTTCGTGCGCGTTTTTTTCCTCTTCACTTGGTTTGCGAACGTGCATATAGCGGCGGGCGTACCACCTTGCGTCTACGCCAGGGTTGGACGGCAGTCGGCCTTCTGCGTATCCGAAGTTTTCGAAGTGCTCCGCAGCGCTGGCTATCTTGCCTTCCAGCATTGCTTGAGCGACGTCGGGATACGTCTCAAGATACCATTCGCTGTCTACGATCGTCGGAGAGCCGAGACGCCCCTCAAGGTATCCCACCGATCTGAAGTGTGCCCATCCTGATGCAAACCGGGCGCTGCTGACGGCGGCCGCGATGTCAGGGTAAGTTGTGAGATACCAATCTTCGTCGAAATCCCAGGAGGAGATGTACAAATCAAGAAGACCGGCCAGCGTCTTCCGAGAGAGCCTAACCTCGTCTGCGTCGGCATTGAACTGATCAGGTAAATCACCAAAGGCGACCCGGGGATGCGGGATATTCACCATTCGAATTCGTCCCGATTGCAATTCCTCAACATGTGCGCCGCGGTGTCCGCGCAGATCACGAAAGCAAATCTCAAGGCACGACTCCTGATGCGTGTTCTCAATGTTAGTGATGATGAAATTCGGTGTGTTGTTAAACTGCTGTCATCGATAGTTCACACAAGCTGCGTTTCCGTTCACAAAATAGAAGTGCTTTGATTCACAAAATAGAAGTGCTTTGATTACAATCCGAATCTCGATGAACCTCTCACTGCTACTCATGACGTTTCGCCATCAAAGGTCTCAGGCCATTAGCCGCAGCAAAGGGGATAAGTTGGAGTGCGTGGATATAAAGACGCCATCCCCGTCGATCGGCGCGGTCCTTGTTCATGCCATGCCGCCGGCGAGCGATTTATCTTCGTAGCCGGTAAATTTGGAGCGCGAAGGCAAGGCCAGCGGGTGCACACCAGCTTTTCCGTGGCATGTGCGATCGTCAGATGTGCTCAGCCTTGCGCTGTGCTGTCGCTGGACTCCAGCAGACGAAATTGACCTTCGCTGAAGCTTCCAAATGTGGCGATGACGATTGATTTGATCGAAGCCTCGGCCTTCAAGAGCATTTCCTCAAATTCTCCCTCGGGGGTGGATTCTGCAACTACTCCGCCTCCCGCACCGATAGAGAACCGTCCATCGGTCAGCACGATGGATCGGATCACGATACTCAGATCAGCGGCGCCATCATCACCCAGCCAGCCGAGTGATCCAGAATAGATACCTCGGGCGCGCTGCTCCAACTGATCGATAAGCTCAAGAGTACGGGATTTGGGCGCTCCGGTCATCGATCCGCCCGGAAATGCGCCGCTGCGCAGCACGTCAATGAGCGTATACTCCGGTTTCAAAACGCCGCGTATGGTACTGACCAGTTGGTGGACGGTCTGATATGTTTCGACGTCAAACAAGCTTGGCACCGATACGGTTCCGGTCTCACAGCAGCGGGACAGATCGTGACGCAAGAGATCGACGATCATTCCGTTCTCTGCCCGGTTTTTCCGATCGGTCCGCAGCATTTCGACCAGCTTCTGGTCTTCAAGCGGATCGGCGGCGCGCCGGATCGTTCCTTTGATCGGCTTTGCTTCGATGTTGCCGTCTGTATCGACGGCAAGAAATCGCTCAGGTGAGGCGCTGAGGACTGCTCCGCCGGGCCATTTGAGAAACGCAGCAAACGGCGCGGGATTGACGCCTCGCATTGCGCGATAAACTCGCAGTGGCTCAACTGTGGCGGTGCAGGAAAGCTCGCTGGTCAAACAGACCTGATAAGTCTCTCCTTGCGCGATCAAATCGAGACAGCGGGCGACCTTGGAGAGATAGCTCGCTCTTCCATCCTTCATGGCGAACACGAGCGGACTCCGGTCGATCACGTCAGGGAAATTCAGGGGCGGGCGGTTCGCCGATTCGATCCGCTTAAGTGCGGAACGAATCCAATGCTGCGCGCGGTCGGCTTCCCCGGGGCTATCGATCACGCATATATAGGTTTTTTCGTCGAGATGATTTACGGCGATGAACCTGTCGGAATGGATCCACAAGGCGTCGGGTGTTGCAGCCCGCCGCGTGGTCGGCGAGCCGCAATCATGTCGCAGCTCGTAACCAAACCACCCGACATGACCGCCGACGAAAGGACATGGCGGCGGCGATTGCGGCCGGCTCGGATGCTCCCTTTGAAGATACTCGAATATATCGACGTTCTCGGTTCGGCGCCCGCGAGCATCGTCGATAAGGATCGTTCGGTCGATGCTGTTATACTGTACCGTTTCCGCATGTGGCCCGGATGCATCTCCCATATACGACCATTGTGACAGCGGCGACCCCGCAAGATTGCTGTCGAGCCAAAAGGCGAAGGGCTGATCGGCAAAGAGCGAACAGAACGCCGCTTCGGTGTCAATCGCGCGCGGGATTTCGAGCCAGAATGCTTTGCGAGACGTGGCAGTAGGCACCGTCGTGCGCCGCTTGTCCGGCCTTGCGAGCGGTGGCGTTGAGGTTCTTCCCGTGAAACGAAAGGAAAGGTCGCGAAAATTTCGTAGCAAGACCCGGCCGTCTTCTGTGAGAAACGATTCCGGATGAAACTGCACGCCCCATTGCGGCCGCCCGCGACGAGCGATGCTCATGACAAGGCCATCTTCGGTCCAAGCAATTTCCTCAAGAGTGGGCGGGAGAGGACGCTGGACCACAAAAGAATGATAGCGGGCCGCATTGAACAATGGCGGCATGTTGGCGAAGAGGCCGGACCCCCGGTGCACGATTCTGGATGTGCGTCCGTGGACGAGAGATGGAGCCCGCGCCAACGATGCGCCTGACCCGACGGCAATGCCCTGATGTCCCAAACATACGCCAAGCAAGGGAACGGCGGCCGCTTCGATCGCAGCCTTGGATAAGCCGAAATCCGCCGCCCGGTCCGGCCGCCCCGGGCCTGGCGAGATAATGATATTATCGAATCGTCTTTGGGAGAGTTCGTACCATGTCACCGCATCGTTGCGGACGACCAGGGGCTCTTCCTGGTTTATCTCTGCGATCAAGTGCACCAGGTTGTAGGTAAATGAATCGTAGTTGTCGATTATCAGCGTCCTCACCACATGACCTCGGCATGCACTGGTTCCCGCACGGAGGGCCGGCGAGGATTGATCGATCCAAAATGATCGCAGGAAGGTTAGAAACGATACATTTATTTTCCGCGAAGTCTCGCCGCTACTGGCGGTGTGCCATACGAACCTCTTATATGCTTATTTTGCTTCCGTCGGGACGATGAACCATATTTCGTCTCGGGAAGATCGATCATGCTTTCGAAAGGGCGCCAGCTATCGCGCAAAAACCTTCGAAGGTTTGAAGCTTTGACCTTGCTTTGATGCTCGATATCATAATTCTGCGGGGGATGGTTCAGATTGGAGAGCGAATCGCATGCCTAAAGACATTATTCTTCATCTGGAGCGCGACCCCTCGCGGGATATCGCCCGTGATTTTGCTGCTTCGATAGCCGAACTTTTCTCCGCCCATTTGACGGCCGTTATATCTAACTTCGAAGCGAACATTCCCGCGGATGCTCTTGGCGATCTATTTGCCGAGAGTGAAGCAGAGGCGCGCGGTGCAATAGAGCGTTTTGAACTGGCTATGAAACGCGGCGAACTCTCAGCTGAATCGCGTCTCGTTTTAGGAACACCTCAGACGTTTTCAGAAGTGGCGCGGTGTTTTGATTTAAGCATCGTCATGCAATCCGATGATCACAAGGGCATCAATAACAGCATTCTAATTGAAACGACGCTTTTTGATTCTGGCCGGCCGCTTATTATTGTTCCCAGCAACCAGCGGGAAGTTCTGAAGCTTGAGAAGATCGTGTGCTGCTGGGATGGAAGTCGCACCGCGGCGCGTGCCATCAATGATGCATTGCCGTTTCTGAAAAAAGCCAATGCTGTTGAGCTGCTTATTGTTGAAGATGAAAAGACCGCGAATGAACAGGTTCTTCGAGGAACTGAAATCGGCCAGCATCTCGCTCGACACGATATCAAGGTCAACGTGAAAACGATACCGGCAGCCGATAGGGACGTCGCGAATGCCATTTTGTCGTATGTTGCTGGCGGTTCGACGAGCTTGCTCGTGATGGGCGGCTATGGACACTCTCGCCTGCGTGAATTTGTGTTCGGTGGCGTGACGCGCGGAATGCTCTCGGCGATGACCGTTCCCGTTTTCATGTCGCACTAAAGTGGGATCGGATACCTTGAGACTTGCTGTTGGCCCTCAATCACCACTCCGCTAAACTGGCTTTAATCCTGCGGCGCGAAGGCTTGCCTGCAGGAGGTGATTGAGGACCTCCCGTTTACAAGCTTATGCAAAAAGGGGCACCCTGCGGGGTGCCCCTTCCATTTGCGATGGTCCATTTGCGAATGGTCATTCAATCCGCCCAATTCTCGTCCTGCGCTCGTACGCTGAAGTGACTTCTCGTCTGCATCCGCAATCTAAAATGCGTCAGTTGTGTCGAGCAGGAGCAATTCCGAACCGTGAGTCTGCATGCGTACCAAAGTGGAAATAGTAGAAGGCTCCTCACGACTTTAGATAGTTTCTAGTTCCCGATCCTTTCGTCAGAATCGCTTCTTATGTTACGAGCCGCTGGGGTTTGGATTGCTTAGATAATTGGGGGACGGGGACCATGCGAGAACTTTCAGCCAAGACGATCGTGAGCATAGCGTCGCTGGGAGCGGTGAGCTATTTCGTCGTCTCGGTGGATTCATCCGGCGTCATTCAAGCCGCGCGCGCGCAGCAATCCAACTTGCCGCCTGTGACGATTGTCGCACCCAAGCCGAAAGCACAACAGTCGGCCAAGCGGTCACGAACCCGAACAGCCAGTCCCGTTCAGAGACGGGTGGCCGCACCCGCGCCGCGCGAGACGGCGCCCGTCCCTTATGTGGTGCCTTCAACCGGTACGGTCGGCACCGTGCCGCCCGTCTATGCCGGTGGCCAGGTTGCGACTGGGGCAAGCCTAGGAATGCTCGGCAATCGCAGCGTGATGGATACGCCGTTCAATCAGACGAGCTATACTGCTGAACTCATTGAGAATCAGCAAGCGCGGACGATTCGCGACGTGCTTGCCAACGATCCTTCGGTCAGGGCTGTTCAACCAGCCGGTGGCGGCGCCGATGGTCTTTTTATCCGCGGTTTTTTCTATGACAGCGGCGATTACGGCCTGAACGGACTCTACGGAATCGCACCATACTATTCCACGAGGGCCAACTTCGTCGAGCGCGTCGAAGTCCTCAAGGGACCGAGCGCGCTGCTCAACGGCATGACCGTCGGCGGTACCGGCGTCGCGAGCGGCGGGGCGGTCGGCGGCGCCATCAATCTGATCAGCAAACATGCGACCGACGCTGACATCACGCGAATAACGGGAACTTATGTTTCCCAATCGCAATTTGGAGCAAATGTCGATCTCGGCCGGCGATACGGCGAACACAAGGAGTGGGGCGTCAGGCTGAACAGCACTTACTCGAACGGAAATACGCCGTGGAATCGGCAGACGGACGAGTTTGGAAACGTGGTCCTCGGCGTTGATTATCGGGGCGAAAGGGTGCGCGCGGCTTTCGATGTCGGCTATCAGGCGGATAATCTGAGGCCGCCTCTGCGATTCTTCGGGATTGGTGCGGGAGTGACGTCCATTCCTAAGCCGCCGACACCTGGCCTCAATTTCCAAGTTCCGTGGGCTTATTACGCGCCCACGGACTTCTTCACGACTGCACAGGGAGAGGTCGATCTAACCGACTGGATGACCGCCTATGCCGTGTTCGGTTATCACGACAGCAACATCAACTATCTCTATCCGTCACCCAACATCCAAAATAATGCAGGGAATCTCCTCGGGCTACCGGGTCGTGGCAAGGAGACGTTCGAGACCTTCGCGGGCACGACTGGTATCCGGGCGAACGTCGATACCGGACCTATTCATCACTTGATGAATATCAATTACTCGGTCAACGACCGGGGCTACGACCAGAACCTTCGCGCAGCGGGCCTAATTGCCTGGAACCTCTACACCGAACCGACCAACATACCGCAGCCCACCAACTTCAATGGATTGGCTATCACTCAGAGGACCGGCGTGAGGCTATCGAGCATCGGCCTATCCGATACCATGTCGATGCTGAACGATCGGGTACAGTTCACGGTCGGCGCTCGTCACCAGACTGCCAGCACGGAGGTGACAAATTTCCTGGCGCCCGCTTCGAGTCGGCCGGAGACTAGCTCGTCAGTGTGGAGTCCGGCCTATGCAATTGTTGTCAAGCCGGTCGAGCACATCTCGCTCTATGCGAACTATATCCAAGGTCTGCAGACACCCGTCGTGGTGGCCGGTAATTTTACGAATGCCGGGACCGTGTTCCCGCCAACTCCAACCCAGCAAGCCGAGGGCGGTATTAAGTTCGATGCCGACCGACTCACGGCAACGCTGAGTTATTTCGATATCAGCCAGCGGAGCATCATCACTCTCGGCGCAGTCGGAAATCAGACTCAGGAACTTAACGGCATGCAGCGTAACCGCGGCATGGAACTCAATGTATTCGGAGAGGTCACTCCCGCCATCCGCGTGCTCGGCGGCGCCGCGTTGATCGATGGTGTGCAGGAAAGAACCCAAGGCGGGATCAACGACGGCAAGAAAGCAGTCGGCGTTCCTGTGGTCACTGCGAATATCGGAGCGGAATGGGATACGCCCTTCGTGCGCGGTCTCACCGTGACTGGCAGGGTCATCTATACGGGTGCGCAATACGTCAACGTCACAAATACGTTGACCATCCCCGACTGGACGCGGGTCGATCTGGGAGCACGATACACCTTTATCTCGCCCTGGAACGGAAAGCCGATCATTGTCCGGGGTATGGTCGAAAACGTCGCAAACCAGGCGTACTGGGCGTCGGCATTTAGCGGGGTTATCACGCTTGCCGCTCCCCGGACCTACCTGGTGTCGACGACCTTCAATTTCTAGCGTCTTTACAGCTCACCACCGGGGTCTCAGCGTTTGATGCGCTGAGACGAAGGTCGAGCATGTGCGCGGCGTGGTGGCTACGTCGCCTTTACGGTGCATTCAATGCACGATCGGCTTCAGCCTTATTGGTCCCAGCTTGTTCTTCTTGGCGTTATCGGGTTTGCCATCCGCCTGGATTGGATTCGTCTTCATGTACTGAAGACCTGATGTGCTGAAGACCTGATGTGCTGAAGACCTGATGTGTTGAAGACTTGGCGGTGAAGAATCGTCCGGCTGAATCAATTCGATTGCAGCGCGGTGATCTGCTTATCGTTGTGCGCCCTGTTCTGTGCAACGAACGATAACCAGCTCAAGAAACCTGAACTGGCCCCGGATGAAGAGGTGCGTGCGTCGGAGTCAGCGCGCGTCAGAAAAAGAAAACATTTCCGATAGCGCGCTTACGCGTCTCAAGCGGCTGAACATCGACAAGGTGCACCGCGTGAGTGGGCCGCCGTTTGATGCCGCTCGGTAGGCTTGAACGAAACACCGCTGCGCATCGAGCATGACCGCTCGACGATCTTTGCGACTCACGTTGCGAAGATCTGATTTAGACTCCCGCTCTCTGCTTTGCCGTCTCAGCCTGCACGGTGATCATCCGTGGCTCGATTTCTTAGTAGCTCTGTTTCTTAGTAGCTCTGTTCCTTGAATCCATCGGCGCTCAGATCGAAGATGATCGCTTTTCAAGCTAGATTTCGATCTCACGTTTGAAATCTCAGAACGACTACGTGAATGTGTAGATGTGACGATAGTGCGATAGGAACCATTTGCGATACGCGTAGTCATAATGTCAAAAAGTCGCTGCAGTTAGATTAAACTTCGCCTCATTGTTATCTTTTTCGCCACGATGTGATGGCGAAACCGAGTTCAGTGTGATGTTCGCTCATTAGTTTTGAGACATTAAAAAATGCTCTGGTCGATATTGCTTTGACCATTATCTGCTTCTGACTTAGTCAAACATTGTCGCTTTCGTTTTCTGAAAAAGGAGACTGGGCCATGATGGTGTTTGATAGAGACGATGTGACATTTGCAGTGGTCATCAATAATGAAGAGCAATATTCGATCTGGCCGATGTTCAAAGATGTTCCCAACGGCTGGAAAGAGGTAGGCAAGACCGGCAGCAAGAAGGAATGCCTCGACTACATCGAAGAGGTGTGGATCGATATGCGCCCCTTGAGCTTGCGAAAATTCATGGACGAAGCACCGTCGCAATCAGCGTAGTGGCGGAGCCAAATCATCCTATGCGGCTTCTGTGTCTGCCTTACTCCGGCGGAAGCGCGATGTGCTATGCGCGCTGGCGCAGGCTTCTACCGTCATGGATCGATGTCTGGCCGGTCGAATGGCCTGGACGCGGCGCACGGATGGATGAAGCGCTGGCAACCAATCCTCACGAGCTAGCGTCACAACTCGCTAGCGAGCTAAGCGCGAACCTTGATGTTCCTTATGCAGTGTTCGGCCATAGCCTCGGCGCGATCATCGCATTTGAGCTGGTTCACAATCTGCTCGACCGCGGCGTTAGGGCGCCGGCCGTTCTCTTTGCGTCGGGTGCGGAGGCGCCGGCGGTTCGGGATGACAGCAAGTGGCGTCTTCCTTTGAATGACGAGGCGCTGCTGCAGGAGTTGCGCCAACTTCGGGGTACTCCTGACGAGGTGCTGTCGAATACCGAATTCATGAAATCGGCGCTGCCGGTGGTGCGCGCCGATTTCATGATGTGTGGTGCCTATGCTTACAGAATGCGGCCCCGCTTGCCTTGCTCCGTGCACGTTTTCGGCGGGACTGATGACGAGACAAGCAACGAGAACCTGCGGGCTTGGGAACAGGAAACTTCGGCGTCCTTCGGGCTCGACGTTTTGCCGGGGCATCACTTTTTTATTCACACGCGGCAGGCCGAGTTGATCGATTTGATCGAAGCGGTACTGGCGGAGCAATCAAAGCGATCGGTCGATTTACAGCGGAGTGACGATGATGAGCGCATTCTCCATTCAGCCACTCATTGATGGTCGGAGTCTCCCTTTATTACTCAAGGCGGGAGACGTGGGACGACCACTGGATGAAGCGCTTCCTTTGCTGCGAGCTGTCATCGACAGACACCTGACTGATTGCGGCGGCATCGTGTTTCGCGATTTTTCCCTGAATGGTCCTGATGCGTTTCGCGTCTTCGCCGCTGGTTTCGGGCACCCTCTGCTCACATACGAGTTCGGTTCAACGCCGCGGTCGCAGGTTACTTCCGGCGTCTACACTTCTACTGAATACCCGCCTCACCAGCACATTCCGTTACATAACGAACAGGCCTACACGCGCGATTGGCCGATGAAGATATGGTTCTATTGCGTGCAGCCTGCACTGGAGGGCGGCGAGACGCCGATTGCCGATAGCCGCGCTATCTATAGCGACATGCCGACGGCCATTCGTGAGCGCTTTGCCGATAAGGGAGTGATGTATGTGCGCAATTACGGCAATGGTCTCGACGTCGACTGGCAAGACGTGTTCGGAACCGACTCCAGATCGGAAGTCGAAGCCTACTGCGCCGGTCATGATATCGAATGCGAATGGAAGGATGACGGCGAGCTTCGCACGCGCCAGGTCTGCCAGGGTACTGCGCGCCACCCGGTAACGGGAGAATGGGTCTGGTTCAATCAAGCGCATTTGTTTCACGTTTCAAATCTCGATTCGGAAGTGCGCGAAAGTCTGCTCGACGTGGTCGGCGACGAGATGCATCTGCCGCGTAACGCTTTTTACGGTGACGGTACCAGGATTGAAGATGAAACGTTGTCGGTCGTTCGTGCCACGCTGGACAAACACAAGATCAGCTTTCCATGGCAAGCAGGCGACGTCGTGATGCTCGACAACATGCTCACGGCTCATGCCCGGGCGCCATTCAAAGGGCCGCGCAAGGTCATTGTCGCGATGGCGGAAGCCAATCGGCAAAGCTGATTGTTTCCATTCGTTACCACGAATGGTGGATTTTCGGACCGCAACCGACAGGGATTCGAGAAGATGTACAACGACAATCTTGTCGAACGATTGCGAGAACACGTCGCGCGCCGACCGGATAAGGCCGCGCTACGTTTTTTGGAACAGGATGACATCGTCGAGGAGCTGACATTTGCAGAGCTCGACGTACGTATAAGGTCCGTTGCAGCGCGGTTGCAACAGTTAGGCGGTGTCGGCGAGCGGGCGTTGATACTGCTGCCGAGCGGAATCAACTATGTCGTCGCTTTTTACGCCTGTCTGTATTCGGGTGTGGTCGCTGTTCCGGCGTATCCGCCTGAAGGAAGCTCGGAGCGCTATGCGGGACGCCTCAGTGGCATTTTGCGGGATGCGGCGCCTCGTTTCATTTTGTTGGAATCCGATCTCCGTTCTCTTGTTGAGACAGCATTTCCAGAACTAACAGATGTTCAGGTCATCGCAGTGGATTCAGTTTTGACTGAACCTGCCGATGAATGGCGCGAGACCAGGCTTGCTGCGGATGCCATCGCTTTCCTGCAGTATACGTCGGGATCGACATCGCAGCCCAAAGGCGTTTGCGTTTCGCATGCGAACCTTGCGGCCAACGAACGCGCCATGCAATCCGCCACAGGCGGAACGCTTGATGATGTCTTTGTAAGCTGGCTGCCACTATATCACGACATGGGGTTGATCGGCGGACTCTTGAGTCCATTGTTCACGGGCTTTACCTGCGTTCTGATGTCGCCGCGTAACTTTCTTGAACGGCCGCGGCGCTGGTTGGAAGCCATCGATCGTCACGGCGGGACAATTAGCGGCGGGCCTGATTTTGCTTACGCGCTGTGTACCGATCGCGTTTCTGATGAAACCATTGATCGTTTGAACCTGAGCCGATGGAAATTCGCATTCTCCGGATCGGAATTTGTTCGTCACACCACGCTGCAGAGGTTTGGTGACCGATTCGCGCGGGCTGGGTTCGATCGGCGTGCGTTAAACGCTTGTTATGGTCTGGCCGAGGCGACGCTGCTGGTAACAGCGAGTGACATCACGGCGGAGACTATCAGTTACACGCTTGACACCGCGAAGCTCGCCGCTGGCCTCGTTGCTTGCGCAGATAAAGGAACCGACCTCGTGGCATGCGGTCGACCGGCCGCCGATCACGCAACGCGCATCATGCGCGTGGACGGATCGGTCGCGGCCGGGGCGGACGAAGTCGGCGAAATTTGGGTGAGCGGCCCCAGCGTCACGCTCGGATACTGGAATAACCCGGATGCCACGCGTCAGGTTTTCGTGGAGCGAGACGGATTCCGTTGGCTGCGCACCGGCGATCTGGGTTTTATTCGTGATGGCGCATTGGTTGTGGCGGGCCGGCTCAAGGACGTCCTGATCGTGCGAGGACAGAACGTCTACCCGACAGATGTCGAGCAGGCGGTCGAGGCCGATGTGAATTCGGTTCGTAGAGGAAGGGTTGCTGCTTTCGCAGTGGAAGCGGAAGGACGGGAAGGTATCGGGGTGGCGGCCGAATTCAGCCGTGCCGTTCTCAAGAGCGAAAATCCTGAAGCGCTCGCGGACGCGATCGGGCAGGCTGTGCTTCGGCAGGCGCAGGAATATCCGGCCGTAATCGTTCTGTTGAATCCGCGGGCCATGCCGCTGACGACCAGCGGCAAGTTGCAGCGTTCAGCCTGCGCGGCGCGGCTGGCTAACGACACGATTGATAGCTTTATGGTGTTCGAGAAGGGACGCCGCCGCGATAGCACGACGTTGACGCCGCCCGTGACTGACACCGAGCGCGCCGTGTCCTTAATCTGGTGCGATGCGCTCGGCCTAAGGGCTGTGCATTGCGAAGATGATTTCTTCTTCCTGGGTGGAAACTCCATTACGGTTGGTCAGGTTGCTTCTGAGATCCGAGAACGTTTCGGCTTGGAACTGGAGCTGCGCAGTTTCTTTGACGCGCCGACGCTTGCTGCTTTCGCAAGTCATATCGACAGTCTGGCGCGGACCGGCGTCCGGCCTCCGCTGCCGTCGATTCTCAAGGCTGCTGCGGCGGATCGTGCGACGTTGTCGCATGCGCAGGAGCGATTGTGGTTCCTGTGGAATATGGACCCCGTTGGGACGGCGTATACGGTTGCAAGCGCGATCAGACTGAAGGGAGGCCTCGATCATGCTGCCCTGACGGGCGCGATCGATCAGATCGTTTGTCGCCACGAGGCGCTGCGTACCACCTTTGTCGCGATTGAGGGGCGGGCAACGCAAGTCGTTCACGATTCAATGGACGTTGATATCAAGCATGAGGATCTCCGCGCCTACCCGGCAAACGCTCGCGACGCACATGCGGCGGAGATAAGACGATCCGAACTCGCCAAGCCGTTCGATCTCGCGAATGGACCGCTATTGCGGACCGTGTTGCTTCAACTCGCGGATGACGCACACGAACTTCTGCTGCTTGCTCATCATATTATCGTCGACGGCTGGTCGCTGGATGTCTTGCTTCAAGAGCTGTCCAGTCTCTATCGCGGTGCTCTCGGGCAGAAGGCGGACCTGCCGCCGGTGCCGGCGGTACAGTATGCCGATTTTGCTATCTGGCAACGAAACTGGCTAGCGGAAGGTGAGGGCGATCGGCAACTCAGATACTGGCGTACGAAACTGGGTGACGAGCATCCGGTGTTGGCCTTGCCGCACGACCGCCCGCGACCGGTAACGCAAAGTCATGGCGGGGACACGGTCGGCTTTGCGATCGACGGTGGGCTGGCGGCGCGGCTTCAAAAGATTGCCGCAGAGCATCGCGTAAGCGTCTTCATGCTGATTCTCGCCGCCTATCAAGCGCTGCTCTATCGCTATTGCGGACAGAGCGATTTACGGATCGGCGTGCCGATCGCTGGACGGCAGCAAGCGCAACTCGAACGCCTGATTGGATGCTTCGTCAACACGCTGGTGCTGCGTGCGGAGATTGTCGATGACGCAAGCTTCACGAGCTTTCTCCAACAGGTCAAAGAAACGGTAATCGAAGCGCTGTCGCACCAGGATCTGCCCTTTGAAATGCTGGTCGATGGCCTGCGTCCTGAACGTAATGGCAGCCACAACCCGCTGTTTCAAGCTAAGTTCAATTATATGACGGCCTCGCGCGGATTCGACGGCGTCGATGGGCTCACGGCCGATATCGAAATCATGGACCTCGCGGGCTCTCATTTCGATCTTGCGCTCGATGTGGTCGATAGCCTGTCCGGCATGAAGGCAACGTTCAACTACGCGACCGATCTTTTCGATCGACCGACCATCGAACGATTTGCAGCGCAGTTTTGTTTGATGCTGCGTCAGATCATTGATGACGCAGAGCGACGAATATCGGACTTCGTCATTGACGATGCGAGTCGGCAAGTGGTGGCGACGCAGTCCGCGACGTTTGAATTTAACGACGTGGTGAGCCTCCATCGTGCCTCGACGCTCGGAAAAAGGGCCGTAGTTGCGGTTCGATACGGCGACGAGACGCTGACGTTCGCCGATCTTGAGCAAAGATCGAACCGGATTGCGAATATGCTGATCGCTCGCGGCGTGACACGCGAAGTGGCGGTCGCGCTGTGGATGGAACGCACGCCGTCCTTCGTTGTCGCGCTGCTGGGCGTGCTGAAGGCTGGCGCCTCGTACGTGCCGCTTGATCCCAAGTGGCCGCTGGAACGCATCAAGCGCATTCTGAATGATGGGCCTATCGAAGTTCTGCTTGCGACTGCCGAGAAGCTGTCAGAATCGCACGCGCTCGACTGTGTTGTGATCGATGCAAATGCTGAGGCGACGAACGAAGCAATATCGGACGGTCCGCCGGAAACGGTGATCCATCCGGCACAAACCGCCTATGTCATCTATACGTCCGGGTCGACTGGAACGCCGAAGGGCGTCGCGGTCTCGCATGGCGCGCTTGCCAACTATGTGCAGGCTCTTTTGCAAAGGTTGCAGCCGCAATCGTCAGCCAGCATGGCGATGGTCTCGACCGTGGCAGCCGATCTCGGACATACGGTGCTGTTCGGCGCGCTTGCGTCCGGCACGACGCTAAATCTCCTGTCTTCTGAGGCCGTGCTTGATGCGGACGCATTCGCGCGAGCCATGGAAGAGGGGAAGGTTGGAGTCCTTAAGATCGTGCCCAGCCATCTGCGCGGTTTGCTGCAGGCACGGCGCTCGGCCGATCTGCTGCCGTGTGAAACACTCATTCTGGGCGGAGAAGCCTGCGACGCGGCGCTGCTCGATGAGGTCCGCCGCTTGCGGCCGCATTGCCGAATTATCAATCACTACGGGCCGACCGAGGCGACCGTCGGCGCAGCGATTCATGAATGCGGGTCGGAGCATAAAAACGGGTCGGTTCCGATTGGCTTGCCGCTCGCCAATCTGCGCGTTCATGTTCTTGATAATGCACTCAATGAAGTTCCGATTGGGGTGGCGGGCGAACTCTACATCGGAGGTGCGGGCGTGGCGCGAGGTTATCGCGGTTCCGCTGGCTTGACCGCAGAACGATTTGTGCCGGACCCGTTCGGTGCGGCCGGAGACCGGCTTTATCGGACGGGTGATCGCGTCCGCTGTGACCAGGCGGGCCGGCTGATCTTTATCGGCCGCAACGATGATCAGATCAAGCTGCGCGGCTACCGCATCGAGCCTGACGAAGTCGGACGCGCCATCAAGGCCCTGCCGGGAATCAATGACGCCGTTGTTATCGTCCGCAGCATCGATGCGAAGGTGGGCCGGCAGGAGCTCGTTGCTTATTGCGTGCCCGGCGACGGCATGACTCTGGAAGCGGAAGCGATCAAACGCCAGCTTTCGGCGTTCGTGCCCGACTATATGGTGCCGTCCCATATAGTGGTGTTGGAGCGGCTGCCGCTGACGCCCAACGGCAAAATCGACCGCAAGGCCTTGCCGGAGTCGGCTGGAGGTGTCGCCGCCTCGAACTATGTCGCGCCTGCGGGAGGTACCGAGACGACGATCGCGGCGGTCTGGTGTGAAGTCATCGGGCGCGAGCGCGTCGGTCGCAATGACAATTTCTTTGAGCTTGGTGGCGATTCCATTCTAAGCCTGCAGATCGTTGCCCGTTTGCGCAAGCGGGGCATCCGCCTGACGCCCAAGCAAATCTTCAGTCAGCAAACGATAGCCGGCCTCGCCGCGGTCGCGATTCTCACGACGGCATCTGCTCCCGAGAAGGAAAGGTCCGGCTCGCGGACTGGCAGCGATCCGGCACCTTGCATGTCTCATCTGTTGCCGATCCAAACTCGTTTTTTCACCGAGGAGATTGAAAACCGGAATCATTGGAATCAGGCTGTGCTGTTGATTCCGCAGGGGCGGATGGATTGGGAGATACTGCGGCGGGCCTTGATCGCGGTCGTGGAGCACCACGACGCGTTGCGCTTGCGGTTCAAGCAGGTGGATGGCGGGTGGCGGGCGGAGAAAGACGTCTCACCGGCGCCGTCGGATTTATTATGGACACATGCCGGTGTCGGCGACGCCATACAGGTGACCGCGCTTGCTTCCGCCGCGCAAAAGAGCCTGTCGTTGTCGTCAGGTCCTCTATTACGCGCGGTCGGCATGGATCTTGCCGATGGCAGCCAGCGGCTTCTGCTCGCGATCCATCATCTGGTGGTCGATGGCGTATCCTGGCGCATCCTTCTGGAAGACTTGGCTTCAGCTTATGAGCAGATGGAGAAGGGCGGTGCTCTCGAACTCGCGCCGAAGAGCGACTCTTATGCATCCTGGGGTGAACGTTTGCACACCTACGCGGCCACCGCGGAAGTAGCTTCCGAATTGCCCGTGTGGCTCGACTGTGAGGCAAACTCAAATCTTCCTTGCGATGGCAATCATGGTGGTGTCG
This sequence comes from Nitrobacter vulgaris, assembly GCF_031453995.1. Taxonomy (NCBI): domain Bacteria; kingdom Pseudomonadati; phylum Pseudomonadota; class Alphaproteobacteria; order Hyphomicrobiales; family Nitrobacteraceae; genus Nitrobacter; species Nitrobacter vulgaris. Next base: position 40,734 of record NZ_JAVDPZ010000029.1, read on the forward strand.
ATCTTGTAGGGGACAGCGCGGAAGTGTCTCTGGTTCTCGATCCCGAATTTACATCGAGATTGTTAGAGGAAGCGCCCGCCGCCTATCGGACGCAGGTCAACGATCTGATGCTGGCGGGCCTGGCCAGAGCTGTCTCGCGCTGGAGCGGATGTGACGATGTGACGGTCGAGCTTGAAGGCCACGGCCGCGAAGATATCTTCCCCGGCGCGGATGTTTCGCGCACGGTGGGATGGTTCACCACTGCATTTCCGGTGCGGTTGCAAGGTGGAGGTGATGACGCCTCGCTGATCAAGGCGGTCAAGGAGAAGCTTCGCGATATCCCGAACCATGGACTTGGCTATGGCGTGTTGCGCTATCTCGGCTCTGAGGAGCAACGCTGCGTCTTGAAGCGAATGGCGGAGCCGCAGATCGTTTTCAACTATCTCGGCCGCTTCGATGGTAGCGTGGGAACATCTTCGCGCTTTTCGTTTGCTCCGGAGAATACGGGTCCGTCTCGCTGCGCTTCCGGTCCCATGCGCGGTTGGCTGGTCATCAACGGGCTGGTGCGTGATGGCCGGCTGCGATTGTCCCTTGAATATGGCAGAAAGCGCTTTCAGCGCGCGACGATCGAACGATTGGCGGAGCTCTACGAGACAGCGCTGCGGGAATTGGTAACCCATTGCTGCAGCGGCGCGTTCGGTCTCACCCCGTCGGATGTCGCGTTGTCCGGACTGCGCCAGTCCGATCTCGACCGGTTTGCGCTGGATGCACGCAACATCCAAGACATCTATCCGCTCTCGCCGATGCAGCAGGGCATGCTGTTCCACGCTCTCCGCGATGGCGGCAATGATGCCTACGTGAACCAGATAGGGATTGAACTGCTCGGCTTTGATGCCGGCAAGCTCCGGATGGCGTGGCAAGCGGTGAGCGACCGGCACGCCGCGTTACGAACTGGCTTTGTGTGGCAGGATCTTTCGGGCGCTACGCAGCAGGTGGTGTATCGTCATGTGGCGGTACCTTTCGTTGAAGAGGACTGGCGACAGCGAGCAGCGGTGCTCGAACGCGGCGACAAGCGTGCGGAGCTTGAAACCGCGCTCGCCGAAATATCCCGGCAGGAATACGAGAAGGGGTTTGACCTCGCGCAAGCCCCATTGCAGCGCGTGCGGTTGATCCACCTTGACGAAAAGCGCCATTGGCTCATCTGGACTCATCACCACATTCTTGCCGATGGTTGGAGTTCGGCGCGGTTGGTAGCCGAGGTTCTGCAGCATGTGAGGGAAGGCGCTCTGCCAACGGCGCAGGGTAGCTATCGCGATTACATCGCGTGGCTTCAGGATCGTGATTCCGCGAGCGCCGAGAAGTTCTGGCGCGACACGTTGGCCGAGCTCGAAACGCCGACTCTGCTCGCGAATACGATGGTCACCAACAAGGCATCGGAAGCTCGGGGACACGCCAGCACCGTGCTTACGATGAATGCCGAACTGACCTGGTCACTGAAGTCGCTTGCGAAGCGCGAGCGAGTGACTCTCAATACAGTCATTCAGGCTGCGTGGGCGCAGTTGTTGCGGCGTCTTTCTGGACAGTTCGCGGTCTGTTTTGGCGTGACCGTATCCGGCCGTCCGGAAGAACTGCACGGATCCGAAGAGACGGTTGGCCTGTTTATCAACACGCTGCCGATCGTCGATGCACCGAGCCCGCAAACAAAGGTGGGTGATTGGTTGCGTCGGCTGCAGGAGCAGAACCTCGTCTTGCGCGAGCATGGCTGGACGCCACTCTATGAGATCCAGCGCTTCGCGGGTCACGGCGGGCAAACACTGTTCGACAACATCCTGGTGTTCGAGAACTACCCGATCGATGAGGGCTTGCAGCAGGCCGGAGGGAGTGGCCCGCGCCTGGGGCGGGTGGATCATGTCACCCCCACTAACTTTGCGCTGGCGGTTGCCGTGTTCGCAGGGAACGACCGGCTCAATCTCGAATTCAACTACGATCTGGCCCGATTCGATGAGGCATCCATCCAGCGTCTTCGTGACATGCTGCGTGGATTACTCGAGCAAATCGCGTTCGATGCAGGCAGTCCCCTCGGAAGGCTTGGATCGGCGGTTTCCGATGAAGCGCGGGTGTTCAACTGGAGCAATGCAGCGCAGTTGGCGTCGCCCGCTTCCTCTATCGGCGTCGTCGCGCATATAGAGGCGCAGGCGGCACGGGCGCGCTCTTCCGTCGCCGTCATCTGGCGCGATCGGCGCCTCAGCTATGGTGAGTTGAACACCAGAGCTAACCAGCTCGCCAAGCAGCTTCGTGGGCAGGGTATCGGGCCGGATTGCCTCGTTGGTATCGCCTTGGCGCGCAGCCCGGAGATGATGGTCGCGCTGCTTGCAGTCCTGAAGGCAGGGGCTGCCTATCTGCCACTCGATCCGGATTATCCGGCCGAGCGACTCGTCCACATGCTGCGCGACAGCGGGACGCAGCTCATACTGACGGAAAGCGATCAGCTTAAGTCGCTTTCGTCGGTGCTGGACCAGATCGCTGTCGAGACTTTCTGCATCGATAGACCATCGCTCTTTGCCGGGGAGGATGCTGGGAATCTGAATATCGAAATTCATCCGGATAGTTTGGCCTATGTGATCTACACATCAGGATCGACGGGTACGCCGAAGGGGGTGGCTGTCGCGCATGGGCCGCTCGCCATGCATTGCGAAGCGATTAGCCGACTCTACCGCATGACGTCGCGGGATCGGGAATTTCAGACGGCGTCCATCAATTTCGACATCGCCCACGAGCGGTGGCTGGTGCCATTGATGTCGGGTGGGTCGCTGGTTCTGCCGTCCCGGCCGGGCTTGCTGGTCGACGATCTCGTTCACGAGATCGAGCGAAGCTCGGTCACGACGATATTTTTGCCGCCCGCCTATGCGGATCAGTTGAGCGCGGCATTGCGGCAGAGTGGGCGGAAGCTATCGATCAGGGCATGCATCGTCGGTGGCGAAGCTTGGTTGGACACCGGGATCAAGGCGGTTCGTGAAGTCATCGACACCGATCTTTTGATCAATGCTTATGGTCCGACTGAGACAGTGATCGCGCCGACTGCTTGGGTCGTCGACGACGCAAAGTTAAAGCCCAGGCAGGCTGCCTCGATCGGACGGCCTGTCGGTGCCAGAACTGCCTACATTCTTGATTCCGACCTGAATGTCATTCCCGCCGGAGTCACGGGCGAGTTGTTCATCGGCGGCGCCGGACTGGCTCGTGGCTATTTGAACCGTAGCGCGATGACTGCGGAGCGGTTCATTCCAGATCCCTTCGGTGCTAGCGGCGACCGCCTCTACCGGACCGGCGATCTTGCGCGATGGCGCGACGACGGGGTGATCGACTATGTCGGTCGAGCCGACCAGCAGGTTAAAATCCGCGGCTTCCGTATCGAATTGGGGGAGATCGAGGCGCGCCTGATCGAGCAGCGCGGTGTGCGCGCGGCGGCCTTGGTAGCGCGCGAGAGCAAGACGGGACGCCATTTGGTCGCCTATGTGAGTGGCGATGCGGCGCTGGATGGTGCAGCATTACGCGACGCGTTGGCCGCCGTGCTACCTGACTACATGGTGCCGGCGACGATCGTCGTGCTCGAGAAATTGCCGCTCACGCTCAACGGCAAGATCGATCGGCAGGCATTGCCGGCGCCGCACGAGGACATGCTGGCGTGCCGTCGCTATGAGGCCCCCGAGGACGACGTCGAAATCGCGCTGGCGAGGATTTGGTCCGAAATACTTGGCGTCGAGAGGGTCGGGCGTAACGACCACTTCTTCGAGCTCGGCGGACATTCGCTGCTTGCCGTGCGGGTGCTGAGTCTGGTGTCGCAAGAGATCGGCGTCTCTATACCGATCTCGGATCTTTTCGCGCATCCTGATCTCGCCTCGTTCGCGCGCGTCGTGTCGATCAGGTTGATCGAGCAGGAGTTCGATGCCGAAGAACTTCGGGAGCTGATCGCGGCGGAGCAGTGAGCATGGTTGATATGGCAAAACCGGATTTACGCGATCTAGATCTTGCGCAGGTGAGGAAGCTTGTATCGCGGGCCAGGGAGCGCGGTCGTAATGTTGGTGAGAATTCAACGACGATTCCGGCGGTGCCGCGGAACCGGCCGCTCGAACTTTCCTTTGCACAGCAGCGACTTTGGTTGCTGGCGCAGCTCGATGGCGCCAATTCCAACTATCACATTCGCGGCGCAGTAAGTCTTTCCGGCGAGCTCGACGCCGACGCATGGCGTCAAAGCCTCGATCGACTGTTTGCGCGCCACGAAGCGCTGCGCAGCGTCTTTCGCGTGGTTGATGAGCAGCCGTGCGTCGAACTGTTGCCGTCTGACGTACATGTGCCGTTGCTCGAACATGATCTGTGTGGCCGCGACAACGTCGAACAGGAACTCGCGCACTTGTGCCGCGAGGAGTCTGCTACGCCCTTCGATCTTGCGGCTGGGCCGCTGATCCGCTGCCGTTTGATCCGAACAGCGGAAAGAACGCATCTCTTCCTGCTCACGCAGCATCACATCATATCCGACGGCTGGTCGATGAATGTATTCGTGCGTGAGCTCTGCACTCTTTACCGGGCGTTGACAGCCGGTATAGACGATCCACTACCTCCCCTTGAAATTCAGTACTCAGACTACGCTGCATGGCAGCGGCAGTGGTTGACGGGAGATCGATTGGACGGGCAGGTCAACTACTGGCGGCAGGCGCTTGCTGGCGCGCCTGCGGCGATCGAGCTGCCAACCGATCGACCGCGATCTCTGGAAAAGTCTTTCGCTGGCGCCACGCTGCCAGTCGAGTTCGATCGTGATCTCACGCTAGCTATCAGACGACTCGGCCAGCGGCACGGCACAACAGCATTCATGATCGTGCTCGCGGCGTGGGCAGCCGTATTGTCAAGGCTTTCCGGCCAGACCGATCTCGTGATCGGAACGCCGATAGCCAATCGCAACAGGCGCGAGATCGAGGGTCTGATCGGTTTTTTCGTCAATATGCTTGCGATCCGCGTGGATCTTTCAGGAGAACCCGACGTCGCCGAGTTACTGGGGCGTGTGCGCGCGGCAGCGCTCGCGGCTCAGGACCACCAGGACCTTCCCTTCGAGCAGCTCGTCGAGATCATTCAGCCTCCCCGGCGGCTGGAGCATCCGCCGGTGTTCCAGGTGGTGTTGGCTTGGCAGAACAACGCAGCACCAGTTCTCGAACTGCCCGGCCTCAAGGCAGAGATCGTCGATATCCCGCTGCAGCAGATCAAGTTCGACCTTGAGCTCGATCTTGGCGAGACGGAGGACCGTATCGCCGGAACCCTAAATTATGCAACGGCGCTGTTTAACGAAACGACGATCAGGCGGCACCGGGATTATCTGTTGGCCTTGCTACGTGTCATGGTCAAAGACGCCGATCGAATTGTAGACCGTATCGATATCATCGGCGACGAGGAGCGGAAGCTTGTTCTGGAAACGTGGAACAGGACTGTCGCGCCATTCCCGTCCGAACGCTGCATCCACGAACTGTTCACGGATCAGGTTCGCCGCGCGCCCGAAGGTGTGGCGGTGGTCCACGATGGTATTCAGCTAAGTTATGCCGAACTTGATGCGAGAACCAATCAGCTTGCAAGACATTTGATTGCGTCCGGCGTCGGCCCGGATCAACTGGTCGCAATCTGCTTGTCACGCGGTATCGGGATGATTGTGAGCCTGCTTGGGGTCCTCAAGGCAGGGGGCGCTTATCTACCGCTCGACCCGGTCTATCCGGCGGAGCGATTGCGACAGATCGTGAAGGACGCAAAGCCGAAACTGTTGATCGCCGATCACGGTGGATGCGCGATCTTTGCGGATGCTGCGTGCGAGATTCTGGATCTGGAGGCGAGCGCTTCGACTATTGCCGGACTGACGTCGTCCGCCCCGACCGTTGCACTCACGTCAAGGCATCTCGCCTATATCATTTACACCTCCGGCTCGACCGGAAAGCCAAAGGGTGTGATGGTCGAGCACCGCGGCGTGGTGAATCTGGCGTTGACGCAGCAGGAGATGTACGCGGTCACCCCGCGCAGCTGCATCGCGCAATTTGCCTCATTCAGCTTCGACGCTAGTGTCTGGGAAATCGTCATGGCGCTGTGCTCGGGAGCCGCGCTGTTTCTTGTTGGCCAGCGCGAATATCAGAACACGTCCGACCTGATTGACTACCTCGTCGACAATGCGATTACGCATGCCGGCTTGCCGCCGGCAATGCTGCAAGGACGCACCGATCTTGACCGGCTGGCGACGCTGAAGGTGCTGGTACTCGCGGGTGAATCACCAAAGGCCGAACTGATCAAGAACCTGCCTTCAAACGTTGCTGTCTTCAACGGCTACGGGCCGACGGAAGTAACGGTTTGCGCGACCACCTGGCTGCGGCCAGCGGACTTTGACGATGATGCGATTCCCATCGGCCGTCCCATTCCAAATCAGCGTGTATATCTGCTGGACAGGTTCGGTGCGCCCGTTCCGCTCGGGGCGACCGGCGAGATCTATGTCGGTGGGGCAGGAATCGCCCGCGGTTACCTCAATCGCACTGAGTTGACAGAGGAGCGCTTCAAGCGCGATCCGTTCGCCGGCGACGCAAACGCGCGGATGTACCGCACCGGCGATCTCGGACGTTATCTGCCGGATGGCAATCTCGAGTTCCTCGGCCGCAACGATCATCAGGTCAAGATTCGCGGCTTCCGCATCGAACTGGGCGAGATCGAGTTTCGCCTGAACGAGCACCCGTCCGTATCCGACTCAGTGGTGCTTGTGCGTCACGATCATAGTGGTGATCCACGGCTGATCGCTTACGTTGCGCTGGGCGAGCACGCCGGTACGATACCCGATGCGGGTGAATTTGCGGCTGCGATGCGCAGCCATCTCCGCGCGCTCTTGCCGGACTATATGGTGCCGTCGGCCTTCGTGCGCCTGGACGCCTTGCCGCTCACCCCGAATGGCAAGGTCGACCGCAAGGTATTGCCGGCTCCGGAAGACGATGCCTTTGCAAGGCGCAGCTTCGAGCCGCCACGAGGGGAAACTGAGGAGGTCGTCGCCGGGATCTGGACAGAGTTGTTGGGCGTCGACCGGATTGGACGAAACGATCATTTCTTTGAACTGGGCGGTCACTCGCTCCTTGCAGTCCGCTTGCTGGAGCGGTTGCGGCGTCATTCGCTCGTTGCCGATGTGCGTATGCTATTCGCAAAGCCCGTGCTGGCTGAATTCGCCGCCGGCCTCAAAGTCGCAGCAGATGCTGATATCCCGGCCAATCGGATCACGCCTCAGACAACGAGGATCACACGCGAATTGCTGCCGCTGATCGCGTTGACGGAATCGGACATTGACCGCATCGTTGCGGGGGTGCCCGGCGGCATTGCAAATATTCAGGACATCTATGCGCTGTCGCCGCTCCAGGACGGCATTTTATTTCACCATCTGCTGGCGAAGGAAGGCGATCCCTATCTGCTGGTCGGCCAAATGGCGTTTGAAAGCCGCGATTTGCTCGACCGCTATCTCGCCGCCGTTCAGCAGGTTATCGATCGTCACGATATTCTACGCACGTCCATTGTATGGGACGGATTGTCCGCGCCTGCGCAAGTGGTCTGGCGAAAGGCTGCCGTGGCTGTCAAAGAGGTCGTCCTCGATGGCGAAGACCCTGCGCAAGAGCAGCTCGCGCGACGCTTCGATCCGCGCCGCCATAGGATCGAACTTGGTCAGGCGCCGCTGCTACGATTTGCAATCGCGCGCGATCCCGCCACCGGACGCTGGCTGCTTTTGGCGCTGCTGCATCATCTGATCGGCGATCACTCAACGCTGGAGGTGATGCACGATGAAGTCCGTAAGATATTATCCGGACGCGGCCATGAGCTTTCAGCGCCGCATCCGTTCCGAAACCTGGTAGCGCAGTCACGCAAGTCCTTGGCGACCGCAGAGCACGAGCGCTTTTTCCGGAGCATGCTGGCCGACATCGATGAGCCGACCACGCCGTTCTGCCTGGACCGGGTGCACGGTGATGGCGGCGGCATAAAGGAAGTCCGACGGATGCTGCCCGCGTCACTTAACGCGGGGCTTCGTGCATTGGCCCGGCGCATGGGTGTGAGCCTTGCCAGCCTGTGTCACCTGGCGTGGGGACAAGTGGTGGCACGGAGCAGCGGGCGCGAACAGATCGTATTCGGCACCGTTCTGTCCGGGCGCCTGCACGGTGGTGACGCTAGTGATCGCAGCATGGGTTTGTTCATCAATACCTTGCCGTTGCGGCTCAATCTCGATGGCACGCCAGTCGAGGATAGCGTTCGCCAGACCCATGACCGGCTGACCGAACTGATGGCGCATGAACATGCTTCGCTGAGACTGGCGCAACGATGCAGTGGTGTCGCCGCGCCGGCGCCGCTGTTCAGCTCGATTCTGAACTATCGGCACAATGCGATGGCGGAGGCTTCATCCTCAGATCAGGGTGGCACTGGAATACAGGGCATCGAGTGGCTCGGCGGTGAGGAGCGGACAAACTATCCCTTGATGATCGCGGTCGAGGATTATGGTCGGGCGCTTGGTGTGACCGTTCAGGTGGTTCGCCCGCTCTCGGCCGATCGCATCTGCGGTTTGATGCAGCATGCGCTCGATCAGCTGGCTAGAACATTGGAGCATTCACCTCGCTCGCCAGTTCGACAATTGGATATTCTTCCTTCCGAAGAACGTCAGCGGTTGCTGCAGACATGGAATCGGACGCAGGCGCGGTATCCACGAGATCGTTCGGTCGTCCATCAATTTGAATTTTATGTTTCGCGGTCGCCAGGTTCGATCGCGCTGGTATTTGGGGACGAGGCGTTGAGCTATGGAGAGCTGAACGCGCAGGCGAACCGTTTGGCGTGGCGGCTGCGGGATCGCGGGGTTG
>NZ_JAVDPZ010000030.1:0-48054 GCF_031453995.1 Nitrobacter vulgaris
GCTTCGCCGCCATGATCTGCTCCGTGACGAATCACGGAGCTCTATGAATCAGCGATCAAACCGATTGGGAATCCTGAATGTCGATCGGTTCTAGATCAATCGAGAGATTGTTCGCAGTCCGGAAAATATAGGCCTGCACGTTGTCGATTGGCGCGACCGGCGTCGCGGTGAGGAGCCTCAGGAAAGTCTCCTGAGTGAGATCGGCGGCGGTATCGGCAGTCGCACCCCGTCGCCGCAGGAAGCGCCTTAGCTCCTCATTATGCCGCCGAAACAGATCTTGAATATCAAAGGCCACGGGTCAGCCCCTCGGCCGCAAGGATGCGCGGGGGCGCCTTCCTGCTTGCAACCGCTGCGCCATTCTCTATGAGGGCGAAAATTCCCCCGCAATCTCATATATTTTGGATTACTTCTAATATTATGGAATAAGCAGTCGAATTCAGGACAAAAGGTCAGTGTCGTTGCATTTCTGCAACGGCAGCAAGACGAAGCAGCGATGTCAAACTTCCCGACTTTGTCGACTCGCTTTTTCCCTTAGCGGCGCACACCTCGATATATTTTTGATCCAGGAAGCCGACGGACTGTTCGCGATCAGCCCAAATGCAGCACGACTCTTGTCAGTTGATGGCGATGATAACATGCGCGGCATCGAAAAGGGCGAATGCGGGCTTGCCGGGAGAGAGGCGAAGCGATTTGGCACTTTGCGCAGTGACGCTAGCCGCAAGCGTCTTGCCTGCACCGATGTCGAGGACGATCTCGGCGCTCACGGTGGATGCCTCACATCGGCTGACGATCCCATTGATGCAATTGCGAGCGGAGGTCTTCGGCGCTGTTTTACCTGTAGCAATAGCAACGAATGGTGCCTTGATCAGCAGCGTCACCGGCCGGCCCGCGCATAGTCCCAACTCTTCCATGCTGGCGTGCGTGACAAGCGAATAGATCGTCGTTTGGGGCGAGACCGAAATTTCGACTTCGGCACTCAGCGTATCGGACACGATGTTGATGATGCTGCCGCGGATCGCGTTGCGTGCGCTGGTCTTCATAAGAAATCCCGAGACAAGATCCAATGGAGAAACGCCGGCCTCGGCGAGCTCAGGTTCGATCGTTCGCAAGACGCGGGCCATCTCCGCTTCCATTCTTCTGAACGCCTCGATGACAGAGTAGCCGGTCGCCGTCAGCGTCGCTCCGCCGCCGGCGCGACCGCCAGCGCGCCCGACGAGCAACGGCTTGCCAAAAAGGTTGGCCATCGCATCGAGGCCGTCCCATGCAGCTTTGTAGGTGATGCCGACCGCCCGTGCCCCAGCTGAAATGCTGCCCTCGCGCGCAACCGCCTCGAGTAACCTCAACCGCTCCCGCCCGACCGCTGGAACGTTCTCGCCCTTCAAGGTGACCAGCGCTTCAATCGCCATCACGCCCCGCCCCGCGTTATATATTCAGCATATATAACGGATATTTCGCCGGGAACGAAGCCGAATTTGCAAACACAAAACGGGCCGGAGCACTTGCTCCGACCCGTTTTTCCGATACCAGATCTATACGCTGGAACTGAGCTCAGGCTTGATGCGCGCCAGTATGAATGATCGTGCCAACGTGCTCGCCACGCAAAGCGGCGGTGAGTCGTCCCGGCACAAGGCCATTTACAACCTGCACGCGCTCGATATGACGCGCAGTCGCCATGACCTCGGCCAAAGCCGTATCGACCGGCAACGTGCCCTTGAACTTTGCAAGATCGGCGACGCTCATCTCGCGAAGCAATTTCGCCGTCTTTCCATCGGGGCCGTTGGGGTCCGCAGTAGACACCCCGTCTACATCCTCCACGATCGTGAGGCCGGCCGCGCCCAGCGCGTCGGCTAGCAGAAACGCGCCGGTATCCGCCCGGTGCTGCGGAATACGAGAGCCTGGAAACTCGTGATGGTGATACGGAGGAAAGGCGCTTCCGACAACGGCGCGGGCCGCGGTGAGGTGAATCGCCAACTGGCTCGCGATGGTCGGGTGCTCGATATAGGAGACGCCTTCCGGAGCAAGGAGCGAGGCGAGAATGTGGCCGTTCTGGCCGGCTTCGCTCGCGGCAAGCGGGGCCAGCGACCCGACCGGAAGGCCGAGATCGAGGCCAACGCCGTAGACATGGCGCGCGCGGATTCCGGCACCGGTCAGGATCAGTAGACGGTGTTCGGGCAAAAGTTTTCGGATCTCGTCCACGATCGGAAGGATCGCATCGCGGCCGCGATCCATGATGGAGCGGCCTCCGATCTTCACCACTTGCAGCCACGGCAGCAGCCGGATCGGCCGCTTGCCGGCGACGGGAGTGGTAAGTTCGCCGTCGAGCAGGGTCTGGCGCGCGAGCGGCGAGGCGACGTGCTTGATGGTGTCAGTTGTGTTGGCCATGACGTGTCTCTTTCAGCTCGCGGTGATGATGGTGCCGACGTGCTCGCCAGCAAGCGCGCGGGTCAGGTTGCCGGGGACAAGGCCATTCACAACCTGCACCTGACGAACGTGGCGTGCCGAGGCGAGCAGATCGAGCATGCGGAATTCGAGGATCGAGTCCTGCAGCCCCTTGGCCTTCATTTCGGCGACCGAGATTTTTGGAATCAAAGGGTCAGCGAGCGCTGCGTGAGCAGCTGCTCAAGTTCCGCAGTGGTGGCCATTGGGGCTTCCTTTCGTTTGCGACGACCATCTGATCGAAGCCGTCATTCGGGACGCAGGTCTGCCCTCAGCGATACCCCAAGGATGATCCGGCAGCCTCCGTCCGTCGAAAACAGTGGTATGTCGCGGAACAGATGTCAACCCGACTAAAGACGATAACATGTTTATTTTCAATGCGTTATGTATACGTAGGTGATAGCGGCACCACTTGAAATTCGAGCTCGGCAATCATGTCGGTGCGAGCGGACCTGCATGCCGATATCTCCGCCAAGAACACCAAGCTCAATAATGAGATGCGAGTGGCAGGATCGCCCACTCACCTTCTTCACAAAATGATCGTGAGTCTTTCCGGGATTTATCCCGGTACCCAGATCAGCGCGAGACGCTGTCCCTCGTGGATCTGCGCGGGCGCCTCGTCATATCCCTGTCGCGCACATATTCCATGAGTCAGCTGCTAACCAGAGAGAGGGCGCACGGATGTTCGCACATTCCCCCGATATGGTCGCAGATGCCTCGTGGCCAGTCGAAGCAACCCGCCGCATGAACCGAATGTATCGGAGGCAAAGGCACTTTTACGACTCAACGCGGCGATACTACCTTCTCGGACGTGACCAGCTAATCGCCGATCTACGGCCTGAGGCAGGCGCGGCCGTTCTGGAGATCGGATGCGGGACCGGCAGGAATCTAGTTTTAGCCGCAGGCATGTACCCTCAGGCAAGATTTTTCGGAATCGATGTTTCAACGGAGATGCTGACATCCGCAATCTCGAGTATTTCGCGACACGGTCTGGAAGATCGAATTCGAGTCGCGCACGGCGATGCTACCGCGTTAGAGCCGCATCCCTTGTTGGGTACCGAGCGGTTCGACCACGTGCTTATCTGCTACAGCCTGTCGATGATACCAAACTGGCGTCGAGTGCTTGAGAGAGCTGTGAGCCGCCTAAAGCCTGGCGGCCGGTTACACATTGTCGATTTCGGCAGCCAGGAACAGATGCCGACGCTAGCCCGCACGCTGCTACTGAGATGGCTTTCGCTGTTCGATGTGACGCCGCGCAACGAACTGCAGAAAATGCTCACTGCGATGGCGCAACATACCGGAGCCCATTTGCGCTTTGATCGCCTTTTCCGCGATTATACCCAGTACGCCGTACTGACGCTTCCCGAGGGATCAGCGAAGCGGTGAGGACATGGCTTACGCCTGCGGCTCAGCGCGCAGGCAAGGATCACCTGCCCTAACCTTTCGCATGAGGGGCTGACCGGCCTTTATCCGCGCCGATTCCACCACGTTGCCGCAGAACTCGAAGTCCTCTGGCGCCAGCACAATGATCGTTGATCCGTGCTCGAACCAGCCGAGCTCCTCGCCCTTTCGCACGCTTGCATCGCAGGAAAAACCCATCGGCCCTCTGGTTTGAGCGTTGAGGGTGGCATCGATGAAATGCAGCCGAATGCTCGCGACCAGAATCGCTGCCACCGGCACCAGGGTCAGCGCCTCCCCGGTTGTCAGCCGCATCTGAAGCACCGCCCGTTCATTCTTGCAGAACAGCCGCTCAACCCGTTTCAGTGCAATCGGGTTCACGTTCCATACGTCGCCATGAATGAAGCTCACGCGATCGATCCGGCAGTCATGCGGCGCATGAAAGCGATGATACATGCTTGACGTCAGCCGCAGGGTGATGAAGCGGCCATTTCGGTGCGCATCGACCTGTGCCGGATCGCCGAGCAGGTCCAGCAGCGAATACGGCGCGCCCTTGATCTGAAAAAGCTGCGTGTCGACGATATTTCCAAACGCCCCGATGATGGCATCGCACGGGCTGACCACAATCGCGGGGTCGGCATCCGGCGGGCGCAAGCCCGGACGCAACTCCCGCGTAAAACAATCATGCAGGCTCTTGAAGCTGGTTTTGCGCGCTTCGCTAAGGTCGAGGTCGGAAAACAGACGCCAGCAAGCCATCGAGATATCCCGGATCAGGGGCTGTTCGATCTTGCTAAACCATCCGATGAACCAGGTCAGGGTTGCCCGCGGAATCCGGTTGGTCAGCAGGAAATTCAAATCCTCCTGCTGGGCCAGGCCCGAGATCAGTTTTCTCATTGTCATGAACCTGTCAGAGGCGTTGGATAGCGCTGGCGGCATGGATTTGCCTCTTCCGATTCTGGCCTTGTCTGCCGCCGCGGTTGCCGGCGCAGCAGTTGCCTTTCCCAAACTGAACGCCCGGTTGGCGCTTTCGCGGGCCAAACACCGCTCGCTGACCGGTCATTCCAAGTTGTCCAAGACGGTTGCCCGGCTGCTGCCGTTCTACGAGTTCGATAACAATGACTTCTTCGGTTCCGACGGCGCGCCGCGCGAAGTCGTCAAACAAAGGCGGGAAGCCTTCTTTCGGCTCGCCCGCCTTTATGAAGAACGCTACGCCAAGGGTCGACAACTGACCGCAGAGGCGTCGAGCCGAATCTCCGACCTGCGATTCACCGAGACCTATCGGGTGCCCTTTCAGTACAGCCGGATGGTGCGGGAGCATCTTTCGACCAGCGCCTTCATGCAGTCCTCGTGCGGCGTCACTGTCACCGACGTCGATGGCAATGTCTTCTACGACCTTGCCGGCTCCTACGGCGTCAATATCTTCGGCAACGATTTCTACAAGGATTGCATCGCCGCTGCGGAACAACGCGCCCATGCGTTGGGGCCGGTGCTCGGCCCCTATCATCCCGTGATTACGGACAATGTGCGCCGCCTCTGCGAGATTTCCGGTCTTGACGAAGTCTCGTTTCACATGTCCGGCACCGAAGCCGTGATGCAGGCGGTGCGGCTCGCCCGCTATCATACGCGCCGATCGCATCTGGTTCGCTTCGCCGGAGCTTATCATGGGTGGTGGGGCGACGTTCAGCCTGGCGTGGGCAACCCAATTTCTCCGCACGAAACCTATACTCTTGCCGACATGTCGGAGCGGACGCTCGATGTCCTGAGGACGCGGCGCGATATCGCCTGCGTTCTCGTGAACCCCTTGCAGGCACTTCATCCCAACGGCAATGCACCGGCTGATTCCGCCCTGGTCGACAGCTCTCGCAAAAGCCAGTTCGACCGCGCCGCCTACGGAGATTGGCTGAAGCGGCTGCGCGAGGTCTGCACCGAGCGGAGCATCGTACTGATCTTCGACGAAATCTTCGTTGGCTTCCGTCTTGCCGCCGGGGGCGCGCAGGAATATTTCGGCGTCCGCGCCGACATGGTGACCTATGGCAAGAGCCTCGCCGGCGGTCTTCCCGTAGGTGCGGTCTGCGGTCGTAAGGATCTGATGCGACGCTTCCGCGACGATCGTCCCGCCGACGTCTGCTTCGCCCGCGGTACTTTCAATTCGCATCCCTACGTCATGACGGCGATGAACGAGTTCCTGAGTCGACTCGCCGATCCGAACTTCCTGTCGATTTATGACGGCCTTGATGAGACCTGGAACGGACGCGCCAAGCGGCTGAATGACCTGCTGAGCGCACGAGACCTTGCAGTGCGGGTTAGCAACCTGTCGTCGATCTGGACGGTGTACTATACCGAGCCGTCCCGCTACAACTGGATGTTTCAATATTATCTGCGGGCCGAAGGGCTCGCCTTGAGTTGGGTTGGTACCGGTCGTCTGATCTTCAGCCTGAATTACAACGACGCTGACTTTTCCGTAGTCGCCGATCGCTTCGTGACGGCGGCCGAAAACATGAAGCGGGATGGCTGGTGGTGGCACAGTCCTTCGCTCACCAACAAGAGCGTACGCCGGCAAATCCTGAGGGAGATGATCACGCGACGACGGCCGCGGTAAGCCAGCGACCGTCGTCGTGCGGATCATTTTCAGTTCGAGCGCGCTTTACGCACTTGTACTTGTCCAAGGCCTGGATCGATCAACTCGCCCTTCATCAAATACAGCGGTGCTTTGTAGTATAGTTTGAGATCGTTAAACGGGTCAGTCAGGATCTTGGTCATCCACACAAGACCGGTCTCGACATCGCGAATGAAGAACAAATGAACGGTTCGAAACAGCACGCCGCCAATTCCAATTGCGAGCCATATCTTGGCGACTTGCCGCATGAAATCAGCCGGCGAGGCCCATGGCGTAAAGACACCAAACAGTGTCGGATCGAAGAAGAGAACCAGCGGCGAAAGCGCCCAGATGGCCATCAGAACGATCTTCCGATTCAAATTATATCCGACCTTGATATCCTCCTTGTGGTCGTGAGTCGCCTGATTGACGTGGTCATAACCTTTCGGCTCGAAGAAGAAATGACCCGCCTGCCTCGTGGTCATAGAGAACAGCCAGCCGACCAATGCAGCGGCAACCGGATCGACGAATAGCAATGCATACGCAACGAGAAAGCTGAAGGCGCTGACAAAGTGCAGGCTCTGGTTGATGCGGCTGTGATGGTAAAAGCGATGGTCATCCCACCGTTGAATGCGCAGCTGATCTCGAAAGCTCATATTCATTCTCTGTCCAGAATACGGTTTATTCGGTTTACAAGGATTCGATGTACGCAAGATGACATTATGCAAATGTCACAAGACGCGTCGCGAGAATGCGCTCGCACGAACCTCTATCGTCTCAATCAGGCGGTGACTGTCGTCGTGTTTTTTCGAATACGGAGCAGCGAGAAGTGGCCGAGCGGCGGTATCGGCCGGTTTTCCACCAATTCCATTTCGGCTGCAACTGCCAACCATTGCGCATAGCGCGACCAGGTGAATTCGGCTGTCCGAAAGCCAAGCGGACGCACCACCGGTTGCAATCGACGCTCGATGAAGCGGCGCACCCCGGCATCGGCGCTGATCCGAGTCAGGATTATCAATTCGCCGCCCGGCCGTAGCACGCGAGCGAACTCATCAAGGGCTGCTTCCGGATTCGGTACCGCCGTCACAACATATTGCGCCATCACCACGTCGAATGAATTGTCCGGAAATTCGAGCTTCTCCGCATCCATGACCGCAAGTTCTTCGACGTTCTTCAGGCCGAGATCATTGACCCTGCGTTTCGCCTTTTGCAACATCGCTTCCGAAATGTCGGTACCGAAGATGCGCAGGTGGGATGCATATTGCGGCAGCGAGATTCCCGTGCCGACGCCAACCTCAAGCACGCGCCCGCCGACCCTGTTAGTTGCCTGAATAGCCGCCTTGCGACCCTTGCTGAACACGCCGCCAAACACGAAGTCGTAAACCGGAGCCCAACGATCGTAAGCCTGCTCAACCGTCGCACGGTCGAAGTCCAACTTCTCGACGTCATCCAGCTTAAAGATTTCTGCCATGATAATTTCGATTTCCTCTTTCTCGCCTGGTTAGCCCTGCGCAGCACTGGGCGCCATCAGGCGGCCGCGAGGTCGCAATGAACGGCTCGGCTGCAATGCACTAAGATTGCCGATGAACTGCCTTGCGCTATTTTCCCAGGAGCGTTGCAAGGCAAAATCCCTACAGGCCTCACGTGAAATCCTGAGTGCGCGGATGCAGGCACTTCTTAAGTTCATATCCAATGCACCAACCGGAAAATCGGCAATCACATCGAGCGGACCGGTAACCGGAAATGCAGCAACAGGCGTGCCACATGCCAGCGCCTCGAGTTGCGCAATGCCGAATGTGTCCGTCAGGCTTGGAAAAACAAAGACGTCAGCCGCGGCCAAGTGCGCGCTGAGTTCACGACCAGTCTTCTCGCCCAGGAACTTGACTTTCGGAAACCGGATTTCCAGCTCCGGCTTCTGTGGCCCGTCGCCGACCACCACCTTGGATCCCGGCAGGTTCAGCGAAAGAAACGCGTCAAGGTTCTTTTCGACCGCTACACGACCTACGCTCATAAAAATAGGTCTCGGCAAATCGAGCTCGGACGCACCATCGGGCGTGAATAGCTCGGTATCGACCCCTCGCGTCCAGGTTCCGAGCTTTTTGAAGCCTCTCGCGGTCAGTTGCTGCCTGAGCGAGGAAGTGGCAACCATCGTCATGGCCGCAGCCGCATGAAAATGCCGGAGTACCGCATAGCTCATCGACAACGGGATGATCGAGCGTGCGGCGATGTATTCCGGGAAGCGCGTTGTATATGAGGTTGTGAAGGCCAGCTTCCGACGACAACAATAATCTCGCACCATCCAACCGACCGGTCCCTCGGTCGCGATGTGAATGGCATCCGGTGACGCCGCTTCTATCCTACGGGCAATTTCGCCGCGGCTTGGTAAGGCTACTCTCAACCCCGGATAGGTTGGAAGAGGCACTGACGGAAAGCCTTCCGGGGTCAAAAATTTGATGTCAGCTCCAAGCGCCGACGCGCTGCGGGCCAGCGACGTTAATGTGCGGACTACGCCGTTAACCTGCGGATGCCAGGCATCGGTCGCCACCAGAATTCGCATCGAGGTCTCGAGTTTTGTGATTCTCAATTCCACGACGTTCGCCCAACGATGTTTCAAGCGTATGACGCATCGACAACGGACGGTCCATCTTCCAATGCGACATTCTATCGAACATCACGGCCATTAGCTTTGCGGAGCTTTCGCTAATGGTCTGCAACTTAGACGAGCCTGCGACCTTGACCGGTCATCCAAGGCCGCAGAGACGGTTCCGAGATAAGCAAAGATCTATGCCTGCATGAAATCTGGCTGTCACGAATCATCAGTAGATCACTTCTTGGACGCTAGGTCCTCCGACCCCTTTGGGCCAGCCGCTCCCGACTTGCCCGGTGCAGCGGTTGCGCCGGGCCTTTTCTTTTGAGGCGAAACCGTGAGGCGATGGGTGACGAACGCTTCGTCTCCATTGAAGGCTTCCAAAACCTCACCACAGACCGGGCATCGGAATTCGCCGCCTTGATTGGGCAACGACACCAGCTCTAGTCGCCGGAACCCGGCTCCGCACTTCGTGCAAGCGACATCGGTTTGTCTCATGGCGCCCCTGTGTTTTATGATCGTCACAATCGCTGTCACTTTTGATGATACGCTATCGCCCTTCATAAGGTGAAAGAAAAAGCATGACGCGCGGAGACGATACGTGGTGAGCACACCAGCGGATTTCTCTGCGGAAATGGGTACGCGGGTCACCGCGCATGCCCTGTATATTGGAGACCGGATCAACACGGTGGGGTTCGAAGGCGAAGTGCTTTCGGCTCTTCCCCTGGCGATCCGGATTGGTGAGGCTCGTGTCGCTGCTTTGTTTCGCTACGGCGTCGCGGTGCTGATCGGCCTTTCACCCGAAGAAGAAGTCAACTTTTTGGAAGCGTTGAAGCCCCGGATCGGTGGCCAGCTCGCGCGTTTTGAGGAAGAAGCAGCGATTGTCACGATCACTAGTGAAACCGAGGATCAGGTTCAGGCGGGAGGTCCGCTTCAGTTGCGGGACATGTCGCCCGACAGGCTTTTAGTCGTTGCCGATGCCCTTGCGAAGAGCGTTGTGCTTGCCCATGACGAACGCGAAGTGGCAAAAGTGTTCGAGATCATCGAGCCTTTTGCAAAAGAGTTGGCAGATCGCGGACGTACTCGGCGTAACCGAAAAGGGATGCTGAAACTGCTCGGAAATGCTCTGCTGGTACAGCACCGTGTATCAGGCCGCGTTGCGGTAGCGGAAAAGCCGGATGTTTTGTGGGACCGTCCAGATCTGGAGCGGCTTTATGCACGGCTCGAAGACGAATACGAACTAAAAGAGCGCGTTGATGCGCTCAATCGGAAGCTCGCCGTAGTGGCCGAAACAGCCAACACTCTCGCTGACATCATCGATACGCGCCGATCGCTGCACCTTGAACTTATTATCGTCGTGTTGATTGCGGTCGAGATTATCGTCACCTTTTATCAAATTTATGCTGCTGGAGGCCATTGATCTGCTGTTAACTCCGCTTCCCGAGGCCGCACCATCCCGATCGGTTCGGAAGCTCGCCAGCAAAGGAGCCGCGAACAGTGCAGCCGGCCTTTTGGAGACCTCAGTAAGCCAGGCGAGGTCGTTCGCCAGATCGTCGATTCGACGGCACTAGCAGCTTTGTGGGGCACGTCCGAATGTCTCACAATGTCAGCCCGTTTTTTCCTCGCTCATCCGATCGGCTCCATGGCTTGCCGCGCGAGCGCTTGCTTCACCCCCTCGTCCGCTTCCATATGCGCGCGGTACGCTTTCAGCGCCGGATAGTTGCCGATTGACAGCGGCGTCTTCTCTATCCAGCGCGTCAGCACATAGAGGAAGGTGTCGGCGAAGGAACGCTGGCCGAGATACCATTCGCCGCCATTCTCGCTCAGAATGCCATTTAACCGCCCGTATTGATCGGCGAGTTTCTCATAGGTCTTGCGCTTAACCTCATCCTGCGCCGCCGCGCTCTCCGCAAACTTTGGAGTGTTGAAATGGCCTCCATAAGTCGCATGGACTTCCGAACTCATGTAGGCCAGCGCTTCGGCTTCCTTGCGGCCGAGCCGGCTACTGGGCGCATAGCCCTCCTTACCATAGGTGGCGCCGAGCCAGGCGAGAATCGCCGTCACCTCGGTCAGCACGTCCCCGTCTTCGAAGCGTAGCGCCGGCACCTGCCCCCGAGGATTGATAGCGAGATAATATTCCTTTTTCTGGTCGCCATAGGGAATGTTGTGGATTGCGACCGGGGCATCGAGCCACGCGACGGCGATGTTCGGCGAAAGCGAACAAGTGCCAGGCATCGTGTAGAGGGTCGGCATCTGATATTCTCCTTCTGTGCTTGGGTTCTGGCTGCGCGGGCCACGCCCGTCGATCGTATGCCAGAGTTCAATAATCCAGACGAAACCGTTGCTGCGCCGTTACCCTATCTCTCTTCGTAAGGAAATGGCTCATTTGGTCAGTGTCGAGGGCCTGAAAAGCGGACAGATCTACCGACCGACGGAGACAGCCACCCCACATAACTAGCATTAAAACGCCTCGCCATCAGAACGTTGAGTTTGGATTTGTCAGAGGATAAACAACCCGTGGGCACGGAGATCGAACTCAAGCTCGCCACGTCGAAAAACGGTCTGCACCGGGCAATGATGCTGCCTTGGCTAAAAAAGCAGGCCAGTGAAAGCGGCCGCAAGCAAGCACTCACATCGGTCTATTTCGACACCGACGATTTCATTTTGCGCGAACACGGCGTCAGCTTGCGGGTACGCAAGGTTGACGGACATCGACTTCAAACCATCAAAGCCAATTCCAGTGCGCTTATAACGCGCGACGAGTGGGAAACAGCGATTGACCGCGATCAGCCAAATCTGGAGTTCGCTCGCGGCACTGCACTCGCGCCCCTACTGACTGCCGAGCTTACAGAGCGGCTGAGTCCCGTCTTCGAGACGCAGGTGGAGCGCGTGGTCATTCCCTTGCATTTTGGCAACAGCGATATTGAACTTGCCTTCGATCAAGGTCGCGTGGCCACCATGGATGCGAAGCTCGACCTGGCGGAAATCGAGATCGAATTGAAATATGGTGATCGGCGTGACGCGGCACGACTTGCAGAAAAGCTAGCGCGCAGCGTTCCCATCACGCTGTCCGTGGGTTCCAAGGCAGAGCGAGGCTATGCGTTGCTTGAGGGCACGCTGGATGCCCCTGTCTTTTCCGAGCCTGTCGTGATTGGGAAAAAGGCCACGGTCACCGAAGCTTTTGTCGCGGTGAGCTTCGCCTGTCTGCGCCAGATCGCGGGGAACTACGGCGCTGTGCGGCACGGCGATCCCGAAGGCATTCACCAAATGCGGGTCGGCTTGAGACGGCTGCGCGCGTCGCTATCGCTGTTCAAGAAGATATTGCACGATGGCAAGGTCACCAAACTAAAACGAGAGATGAAATGGCTCACTGGGCAGCTCGGTCAGGCGCGCGACTATGATGTTTTCGTCAGGAAAGCCCTGGTTTCGTATCGCGCTGAGCAAAGGGATCGGCGCGAGCTCGAAATACTGCAGAATGAGCTCGAAAGAACCCGCAACGCTGGTTTCGTAACCGCGAGAGCGGCCGTTGACAGCGAACGTTTCCGTCGCCTTTTGCTGGACGTCGCGTTAAGGCTGCTCGATAGCGGGTATCACAACGATAGTGATGCTCTAGCGCGGGCTTTAGGTGGATGCCCGGCGCGGACGTTCGCGCAGAACGAGCTGGCGCGCCGTATCCGCAAGATCAACAAGCGGTTACGCAAGTTTAAGCAGCTCGATGGGCGTAGACGTCACAAACTGCGGATTGCAGCGAAGAAGGTACGGTATGGTCGCGAATTCTTTAAAGCTTTCCGTATCGGTGGCCGAAAATCCGGACGTAAGCTCGATCGCGCCCTGAAAAAGCTACTGAGTGGGCTCGGCGAGCTTAACGACATGCGGATGCATCAGCAGCAAGCACACGACTTCGCGCGATCCAGCCCCGCGGCTCAAAAGGCTTTCGCGATTGGCTGCCTCATCGGCCACGAGGAGGTTACTGCAAACGACGTACTTGCGGAGGTGATTGCGGCGGGGAAGCGCTTGCGGAAGACGGCATGACTTCTCTGCAGCGAACGAACCGGTCGCTTGGCTAAATCCAGAAGCCGCCGGTCTGTCATACTCCGGTCCGGTGGCTTCGTTGTAAATCGGCCACCTCTCGTTCAGGCGTAGTGGGCGCATCGCTGCCCTCCGACAGTAACCCTGCCTTCGAATCGGTTGATCGAAAACATGGCTGGTCGAGCTATGATTTCACATGAACTGTAAAGCGTGCTTGCA
Organism: Nitrobacter vulgaris; assembly: GCF_031453995.1. NCBI lineage: Bacteria > Pseudomonadati > Pseudomonadota > Alphaproteobacteria > Hyphomicrobiales > Nitrobacteraceae > Nitrobacter > Nitrobacter vulgaris. Next base: position 13,266 of record NZ_JAVDPZ010000030.1, read on the forward strand.
AGACAGGACCTTTATCATCACGAACCTCAACCGCTAAAAGGCCGCCCTGACCGTCGATACGGCGGCTACGGATGGCATCCTTTGCAAGGTCAGCTAACGACAGCGCGGCTTCTTCCTGTGCAGAATGGGACGAAGCGAGCTCAAGCCCTTCATCATCCGGCATAAGGTCATCTCCATCGCGCACATCGAAATAGTAACGAGTCATCGGCAAGTCCCTGATCAATCGGATACAACCCTTAAGCGCCAGATTTGTTCGGCCGCGCGTGCGTCTGCGGGTGATAAGGTTCGCCAGGTTGGTAAACCTCGAAGACAACCGCGTCATGACGCCGTCTAGAGCCGCGGTGCTGACTACTTGGCCATCCCCGAAGCTGGTGCTCTGGCCGACGAAAGCGAGCCTATGCTTCGCTGATTACAAGGCCGCGAGCGGATTTCCCGACGATGCAGAAACGTCATCTCCTTGACTTGGCTGGTTACTACGATCGCTATCGATGCCGCGGGAAGCTCCCATGCAAAAGAAATTATGCCACGAGCGGATTGCAAAAGCGCTCGTTGAGAATGCGATCAACGATGGCTTTCTAATTTCGGTCACGGGGACGCAAAGGGTTGTCGACCGATCACGGAACTTCGCCGAAATCACCAAGGCGATGTTCAGCACCGATATGGACACGCTCACACTGAATGTCGAAAAACGGCGTGTCGGTATCATCACTCTGGCTTACGGCAACGGCGATAACGGCTTGGGTGTGATCAGCGATCACACTGACGTCCCGCACATTAACCGTTTAGTTGAGCAAACTCTGAAGGAACTGGAACCGAACTCCATGCCAAATCTGCAGAGGCCGGATTAACCTCTATCGATAATCCAGTGTGGAAAAGGCGTCCTCGTGATGGATCTTCCCCATCTCGTCATCATTCGGGCATCGCCACGCAGTGGTATGAGCAGACCGATCAAGCTCAGACGATACCACCATCCTCGCGGGTAATCACAAGCGTCGCAGACCGCGGCACCGCTGAACCGCCGGCTGGCCAGTGGCTACCAAGACGTCCTTGCGCAAACTCATCGGCGCTCGTATGGGCACCTGGATGCTGAACGTTGACGAACATGGTGCGGCCGTCCGGCGTCGTCGTCACGCCAGTGATCTCCTGCCCCAGCGGTCCTGTCAGAAATCGACGAATCTCTCCTGTCATTGGATCTGCGCATAGCATTGCGTTGTTTCCGAACGGCTCATAGCGGCCCTTGTTCAGTGCGCAGTCGCCGATGTCGGTCTGGATCCACAATCGGCCGTTGGCGTCGAACCACAGCCCATCAGGACAAGCGAACAGGTTGTTATCGTCCAGCGGACGCCCGGTCAGGTCGCGGCCAGAGGCCTGGTCGCCACCGATGACAAACAGATCCCAACGGAAGCTTGTCGCTGCGTGGTCAGCGCCTTCTTCGGTCCAACGCACGATATGCCCGAAATAATTCTCAGCGCGTGGATTTGCCTTGTCGACCTCATCCGGCTTGCGCTTAACATTGCTCGTGAGACTGAAGTAGACCGCGCCGGTCGTTGGTTCAATCGCACCCGATTCCGGCCGGTCCATACGGGTGGCGCCGACATGTTTCGCCGCGGCACGGGTGTTGACCAGCACCTCGGCCTGACTGCAGAATCCGTTTTCAGACGTCAGGCCGTTCTGACCAGCCGCAAGCGCCAGCCAGTCGCCGCTCCCGTCATCATTGAACCGCGCGACATATAGCGTTCCGTCATCGAGCAGATGGCCACCCGCGCTGGCGTTGTCATAGGGCTGCGCGCTGACGAATTTGTAAATGAACTGGAACATGGCATCGTCGCCAGAATAGCAGACCAGCGGCTTGCCTTCGGTCGCCGGCGCGAAGACAACACCCTCATGTGCGAAGCGCCCCAGCGCGGTGCGCTTGACCGGTACCGCACCGGGTCGCGACGGATCGATCTCCACCATCCAGCCGAAGGCGTTTGGCTCGTTGCGATAGTCCTCGGCCGGACTTTGCGTTTTACGCGAGGCATCGAAGCGAACGAAAGCATCGTCGCCGTTGTCGGCCAGTTCCCAATGATAGCGCGTCTTGCCGCGCGGCACCCGATACTGGCTGTGCTCCCGCGGCTGATCCGGCTTGCCTTCCTTGCTGTCGTCGTTGCGAAAATACAGCGCCCAGTTCTCCTCTGCGGCAAGATAGGTGTTCCATGGTGTCGCGCTCGACGCACAATTGCCCAGCGTACCGCGTACGCAGGTGCCGTCTGGGCTGTATTTCGTTTTGACGAAGTCGCTCCCGCGCACGGGTCCAGCCAGCTCCATCTGCGTCAGCGCGGTGACTCGCCGATTGCGAGGGTCGGCGACGGCCACCCATCGGCCACCGGCCTCGCGGCGGATTCGAACGACACTGACGCCATGCGCATTCATTTCCTTGAGCACGTCGTCAGCCGGTCGGCCGCCATCGATGAGATAAGCATCTTCGGCGCAGAGCTTGAGACCGGAGGCGGAGATGTGCATTAACCGCGGTTCGACGTATTCGTGGTTGATAACAAGCAGCCCGTCATCGGTATGGCCATCGATTGCGAAGAAGTGCATCCCGTCATGGTGACTACCGACCTGCATCGCCTGATCCTCGCCGCTGTTGTCGATCGTGAAGGCTGGCATGCGGCCCAGGATTGGCTCGCCCCATGGCAGGATGAACTGCACGCGGTATCCTTCGGGAACGGCCACCCTATCGGCACGGCTGACCGGGACTGCTTTGAAATCGAGGCGGTCCTTGGCGGCTCGTCCATCACCAGGGCGAACGAACAACGCGGCGACCGCTGTAGCCAGCGCGCCAGCGAGCACGTCCCGGCGCTTCAAACGCCGCGCGACAAGATCGCCAAAACGCGGGTTTCCGGTCTCAAGGCATGGCGGCTCATCACCGCCGTCGCCGCGAATAATCTCGATGGTCTGGCTCATCTCGGACCCCCAATAGAAGAGTTCGAAATTACCGCCGCTGTATGACAGTTAGTTCACGCCATCGATGGCAGGCGAAGATGGTTCAGGTCCATGGTTCGATAGGGACGATCTGAAAGATCAGCTTGGCCATTTGATTTGTCCCTTTTATTGTTCCAACTCCAAGGACGAACTGCTCACGACAATTCTGACAACGCTTCTGGAATTTCTGAGCACACCGGCCACGATGCCCCGACTGAAAGTCGGGCCTGCGTGCCATCGCAAACATCAACAGGAGAATTACAAATGTCCGAAGTTCGTCCGCCAGTCCCGCCGTTCACGCACGAAACCGCGGTCCTCAAGGTGCGAGGAGCCGAGGACGGCTGGAATTCCCGCAATCCAGAAAAGGTCAGCCTCGCATATACTTCGGACAGCCGCTGGCGGAACCGGAATGAGATTTTCTCCGGCCGCGACGCGATCGTCGAGTTCCTGACCCGCAAATGGGAGAAGGAACGAGAATATCGCCTCATCAAGGAATTGTGGGCATTCAGCGATTCACGCATCGCCGTGCGCTTTGCGTACGAATGGCAAGACGCGGGCGGCAATTGGTTTCGCTCTTATGGTAACGAAAACTGGCAGTTCAACGAAGCTGGCCTCATGGCTGTTCGCCATGCCAGCATCAACGACCTCTCGATCACAGAGAACGCACGCCTCTTCCATTGGACTATCGGCGCCCGCCGCCCGGATGATCATCCGAGCCTGAGTGATCTCAATCTTTGAGTCTCCTGGATCTCCTGCCTCCTCGGCCACGCACCGTGTTCTTCACGGTCGCCGATCGCGGTGAAGCGGGTTAGCCCGCTTACCGTAACTAGAGGCTGATTTTGGTTTGCCAAACGAGCATTAACGACGCCTGACGATCTCCGGCCCAAGCGGAATCGCTTCAAAGTTTATTATAATTTGCTGAGATACTTCTTCCGAGAAAATGGATCTGGGAAGAAATATGGGTAAGCGGGCCAAACGTGGAAAGACAGAGTCGATAACACTTCCGGTCGCAGGAAGAGTTGCAGTCGGCGTCGTGGCCGCTGCCGCATTGGGGTACAGTTTGCTGTCTCGCCCTGCGGGGGTCGAACCAGTACGGAGGCCATCCGCGCGCTTAGTCCAGGTACCGTCGCCCCCAGCTCACGTATCAACTTCAATTCGTGTAGCGTCAACTCAAGCTGCAATCCCTGCCCCCGCGCCTCGGGTCGAAACACCAAAAGCCGCTGACGCTCCCGGTAGACTTGTTCGGCAGGTGGTTGACTACGTCAGCCACCAGACGCCAGGCACAGTCATCATCGATACAGGAAACACATTTCTTTATCTCGTTTTGAACGACGGGCAAGCGATGCGCTACGGTATCGGTGTTGGCCGCAAAGGTTTTACATGGTCCGGCGAGCAAGCTGTGGCCCGCAAAACAGAATGGCCGGATTGGCGTCCACCTGCAGAGATGCTGTCTCGCCAGCCTTATCTGCCGCGATTTATGGCAGGCGGTCCCGGCAATCCACTCGGCGCTCGGGCGATGTATCTAGGCGAGACCGAATATAGGATTCACGGCACCAACAAGCCCGATACGATTGGGAAGCGGGTTTCGTCCGGCTGTATCCGGCTGACCAATGAGGACGTCATGGACCTTTATGAGCGGGTGAAGGTCGGAGCGAAAGTGATCGTGCTTCCGGTAACCGCTGCTCAACGACCATCGCAGGGAAACCCGGCCGACGCCGCCTTCCGATCGCCGGACCCGGCATTGCCATCGAACCGGCTCCCGGCAACCGACGCGCAGGGGCCGTCATCTCGACCGAAGATGGCCAAGGCTCAGTAACTTACGTGTAGCCCATGTTCCTATCCGAGAGCCGAATGGGTGATGCGGAAACTAAAATAGTCGTCGACAGACCTGGAGCGCCTTCAGGACCTACTGGCGAGATCGCCATGACAAGGATCATGGCCTCGACCAGTTTGCTTCTCAGCAAAGTGGTCGCATCCCATTTGGTCGCAGCGGGCGTGGATGGCGACGTAAGAGGCGAAGACAACGCCAGCGGTCAGGCGCCAGCGTGGATCCGCTACAATTCTGAAGGATCATCCGGCCTTAGATAAGGGCCATAGAGCACGTCCTGCCGCCACTCATAGAGCTTCACAACAACAGCACCCATCGCAACTACAACAAAAAATAGGGCTACCTCGAACATCGTCGATCTCCAATCGTGCGACACACTTCGATCGACGCGATGGATTGGTCAACGACATCTAGGGGGTAGTGTTAATATGCACCGCGGACGAGCATCGAGCCGTCGCGTTCAGTTCCAGATTTAACCCGAGGCCGCAACATCAAGCTTAATGCGCGAGTTTCATTGCGCGGAGACTGAAAGCCACAGCGCCGATATGTCCCGCAGTTCGCGCCATCTGCGACGGGTGATGACTCTCCCCAGCAAGAAAAAGAGCCAGCCTTGTCAGCCCCAGACCAGACTCAAGTCAAAGCTCGACGCGTATTACGTGCCTGGGGTTAAGCGGTGAAGGCCTGATTTGCCACAGACACTTCTTCGGGAGACAGACCTGCCCTTAATCCAGTAAAAAGTTGCGATTGTTACCGGCACAGCGAGCGCCAACCACGAGATCGCATCCGAAAGACCATTGCCAAAAAGAGCAAACGTCAGCCCTGCTGTGGTGACAGCGGCTATAAGGACAGGCACACGGAAGACTTTCCAAACCGTTCTGTGGACGACTTTTTGCCGGGGAATGTGGATTTGAGCCATTCAATACTCACGCTTCGGATCAACCATCCGAGGTATGCTGCGAGAGGCGCGATCGATCCCAAAGGATCGCTTTTTAATTGCCCATAAGTAAAGGCCGCTCAACAGGATGATGATCGTAATAATATCGAAAAGCGCCCAGATGATTTTTAGAGGCAACTCCCCATAGTCTCCAAAATGAAGCGGACGTGAAACCTGCAATACCTTGAGATACCAAGGAACCTGCGGCGCAATCATGTTTGACGCGTCGTTTGCATCGACCAGAATGGGTTCACGCATCCGAGCCGTGAATGGCGTGCTGCCCTTGGTCCCCACGATGAGGTGTTGCGGGCTTCCGAAACGGCCAGAGGTCGGCATGATGATCTGCGTGATGATCCGGTCCGGGAATTTCTCTTGCACGTTGTCAACGACTGCTTGAATGGACGGAATTCGCGCAACCGGCTTTCCTACATAGGAAGCAAGCAGGGTTGGCAAGTACTGAGCACGCCAGAGGTCGGACAACGGACTCGCAAGTGTGTTGATTGTGCCCGTCAGCCCCACAACCAGTGCCCAGGTTACGGTCACGATACCCAGAAGATTGTGCCCATCCAGCCACTTCACACGAGACGATGTGTAGCGAATCGAGCCGAAATCCAGCCGCCTCATGAACGGCCAGTAAACGACAATGCCCGACACGATAGAGACCACGAAAACAAGACCTATCACGCCGAGAAAAAGCTCGCCGGGCAGACCGACGAACATATCTCTGTGAATCCGCAATGTGATGTTCATGACGTCCAGATGCGGCACCTCATCTCCCAGTACTTCAACGGTCCGCGCATCGAACGTCGTGCGACGGAACATGCCCGGGAGTGGAACTGCAGTGGGCGATGTCGCAACGCTCACTACCGGTTCAGTCTGACTTGGCTGCATGAAAAGGATGAATTGGCCGGGGTATAGTTTTTGGGCAGCCTCAACTACACGATCCAACGATGCCCGAGGGGTATTCGCTGCCATCGGGGGCGCGGATATTTCCTCTTCGAATAGCTCATCAATCTCATGATGAAAGATCAGCGGCAACCCGGTCAGGCATAGCATCAGCAAAAACAACATGCTGACGAGCGATGTCCACGTATGGATGCGAGACCATATTTTGATCGTCATTTGTGCATCAGAAGTTGGATGTGGCCGACAGTAAGTTAAGCCCAAGGAGTTGCAAGCGCGATAGCCCCGCTATGCGCTGACGTCCAGTAAGCCTGGTTTCCGACATTCTACCATCCCCCGGACAATAATCGGTTTTCCGTTCCAAGGCGAGGCAAAGGTGTATCGCGATCTCGTCTGCTATTGGAAGCTCTACAAATGTAGGCGCAAAAAACTGAGGCTTCGTCATGTTCCAGTGAGCGACATCTGTCGCTCCTATCGCGCGAGCCTCTCCTGGAGATCGGTATCTGAAAACCGTGGTTGATCAGGCGGACGGCGGATACACAATGATGCTGGCGCGAGCGTGCTCAGACAAAGACCCATCTACTCAGTCAAGGTACGGATATGCGTACTGCCCATCGCCTTCCCTTTGACCCTAAATATTACGTGACGAACGGTGATGAAGGGCCTGCCAAAGCCTGAGGGACCGACGGCACGGTTCCAACCCTTAGGGTTACGCCAGCGCAGAGTGGAAGCCGGTTTTGGACAAGATCATACTCGATCAAAGACCAGGTTAGAGGTGCAGCGCGATTGAATCAAACATCCACCAATACGAGGAGATTGCCCGTGCTCACGCCGGTTAAGGATGATCTCTCCGTCCAGCAGGATTCGTCGCCGCGTCAGCGAGATTACAACCGGCGCCGTTTCCTCGCATTGCTACGCGACGAGGTCGCGATCCTGCGCACACTCGGCATGGATCATCGGCGCATCGCCGTGCAGCTCGATATCGAAGAGCACGACGTGCGAGCGTTTTGCCCGAAGCCACGCGAGAAAGACCCGCGCCGCAACCTGCCGCGTCGTGCCGTGGAAGCGCTGCTTCATGGCCGTCACGCCTCGATCGGCGGCAGGACCGTCGCCAAGCGCAGCCGCCATCTCGCCGTGATTGCCGCCGCCTACACCTGGGACGAGTTGTTGTCCGAACCGGGCGTCGGATCCGTCACCGCAAACCAGATCCGCCTCTGGCTCGAAGAGCGTGGCGGGATGTTGCGTTACGGGACAGCAGACCCTCAGTCGAACAATACCGACTGATCGCTATTGTTGCGTGATGCATCAGCTTCAGCATTCACGGCCGTTTCAGCAATCTTTGTCTCGCCGCGCTCGAGCCATGCACGTTGGATTCAGGTCTGCGCCCATTGTCGCAGCAGGTTGTGATAAAGTGAGGTCAACGACACCACGGTCGGATGCTCGGGGTGGTCAGCGTTGAGACGAATGATCGACATATCCAGATCGAACATCATGGCGCGTCGCGACGCCTCGCTGATCATGCTTTCGGTCCAGAAGAACGACGCGACACGTGAGCCCCGGGTCACCTTGGTGACATGGTGGACGCTGGTGCCAGGATACACGATCATGTCGCCGGCCGGCAGCTTCACGGAATGGGTACCGTAGGTGTCCTCGATGACCAACTCGCCTCCGTCGTATTCCTCCGGAGACGAAAGAAACAGCGTCGACGAGACGTCAGTCCGAACACGCATTCCTGTGCCGGGAACCATACGGATGGCGTTGTCGACGTGCGAGCCGAAATTCATCTCGCCGTCGGCATCGTAGCGGTTGAACAGCGGCGGAAAGATCGTCTTCGGTAGCACCGCCGACACAAACAGCGGATTGCGGTTGAGGGCCGCCAGCACAATGTCACCGAGCTCGCGGGCTTCCGGCGTTCCCTCCGGCAATTGCAGATTGCGCTTGACCTGCGCCGATTGATGCCCGGCCGTAATCCGTCCGTCCACCCATTCGGCACGCGCCATCACCTCTCGGCAATGTTGCACCTGCTCCGGCGTCAGGACATTCGGAACTCGCACTAGCACCGGGGCGCTCCTTGAGATAAAGAGCCGGCGCCTTACGACGCCGGCTCCGATATCGTTATCCTCGACCTACCGTAAAAGTTATTTGCTCACGTAACGCTCGGCCTTCACCGGAAAATCCGGTGCGACCGGCGGCGGCGGCACGAAGCTATAGCGGTAAGTCAACATCGCGGTCCGCCCGGCGGCCGGAACGGCGTGACCCTGGTAATACTGGGCGTAGTACAGCTCATCCGTCAGGTTGTAGATGTTGAGCTGCAGCATCGAGTCCTTCGTGAGCTTATAGCTCGTCATCAGATCGAGCTTCCAGTAGTTGGGCACGTAGTTTGTGTTCTGGACATTGGCGAAGGTTTGCGCCGCATAAACGGCACCGCCACCGACAGTCCACAGTGGCGTCAGTTCGTAAGTGGTCCACAGCGTAAAGTTATGCGGTGGCGTCTGGGGAAGCTGGTTGCCCAACTGCGCAAGATCGGTCGTATTGAGGATCTTGGAGTCGAGATAGCTGTAGCCCGCGAACACGCCCCACTTATCGGTGAGCTTGCCCGCGGCGCCCACTTCCACACCATCCACGCGCGCCACACCGCCGAGCACCAGCGCCGCATTCGTGGCCGGATCGATCGGAATGCGCATGTTGGTTTTCTCGATGCGGAACACCGCACCGCTCAACGTCAACTTGCCGTGTAGAAGATCGACCTTGGTGCCGACTTCCATCGTCGTGTTGCGCTCGGGAGCTAGCCTGGAGTTCGCCGCGTTGTTGCCGGCGTCGCTCAGCACGTCGAACTCCGCCGCCGGATTATTCGACACGCCATAGGCGGCGTAGACCATTGCATTATGGGTATGATGAAAGACACCGCCGACGCGCCAGGCGACCATCTGGTCGGCCCGACTGAGCTGCTGGCTCGCGGGCGGTACCGCCGCGAGATTGGTATAGGTCGTTCGGAAATCGTCGTAGCGGATCGATCCGAGCAATTCGAAGTACTCGTTGATCTTAACCTGATCGAAGCCATAAACCGCGTAGTCCGTCGAGATAGTGTAGTTCGGCAAGAGGAAACCGTTGTTCGGTCCACCATAGGTCGTATCGACCGGAGCAAAGGCGCTGGTCCGGCACGCCGGATCGGTTGGCAAGCAGTAATTGGCACGTATCTGAGCGCGGGTTTGCTGCGAGGCTAAAGCACCCAGCGTGAAGGTATGCTCCAAGCTGCCGGTGTGAAACTTGCCGGTCAGATCGGTCTGATTGATGAACAGCGTGTTATCGGTCAACGTCTCGAAGTGTTGACGCCCGATCGTCATCAGTTCGACCGGATAGCCCGGCGGCGGCGGCGCTATCGCAGGCCCAGCTGCTGGCTGAGGTACCACGAAAGTGCTATTCGCATCACCAAGGCTACGCGGTGGGGTCGGCCGCGCCATGCGGTCGACACTGACGTATCGGGTCGAGTTCGAAATCTTCAAGCCGTCGTCGAAATCATGTTCGAACCGGGCTGTCGCGATGTGGGTATTAGTGACCTGACGGTCGGCCAGAGGGCCACCAGCCACGCCGTAAAAATTTTGGCGGGGAACCGGTATCGGCGGTGTCGCCGTGCCATTGCCGAAATAGCCGGGGTTGGTCCTCGCGCCGGTCACCGAACTGTAAACCGGCGGCGGCAGATATGGATGACCGTAATCCGGCACGCCATCCTCGCCTTGATAAACATAGCTGAAGATTGCGCGGGTATCCGGCGTAAACTCCGCTTTGAGCGACGGCGCGACACCCCAGCGCCTTGCGAAAATGTGATTTCGGTCTTGGACAGGAATGTCCTGATACATCGCAGCAATGCGGCCGGACAAATTCCCCTGTGTCCCATTGGCATCGACATCGGCGCGATAACCGCCGCTGCTGACGCCGCTGACGGTGCTATTCACGAAGGTGGTCGCTTGCGGCACCTTTGAGACGGTGTTGATCGCGGCGCCGGTCGAACCACGACCGAAGGCAAATCCCGACGGCCCTTTGTAAACTTCGACGCGATCACTGCTGAACATGTCGCGCGTGTACCAGCCCGGATCGAGAAGGCCGTCGCGGTACATGTCGCCGCGTGCCGCGAAGCCGCGCACAATCGGCGTATCCCCCTGATTGCCGCCTTCGCCGGCGCCGAAGGTGATGCCCGGCACCGTTCGCAGCGCATCTTCCATGGTGAGAACCCGCTGCTCCTGGATCACCTGCTGCGTCACCACGTTGACGGTTTGCGGCGTATTGGAGAGCGGCACCGGAAGACGGGCCATTCCTGCCTGCGCAGGCGCCTGATAGCCAGTGACGCCATGCGCGTCGCCGAGCATGGGATTGACCTGAACGTTGCTCGGCGTGGCAGCGGCAACTGGCGCTGGGGCAACGTGTGCAGGCGCGTGATGTGTGGTTCTTTTCTTGGCTTGCCGCTTTGGCGCCGTGACACGAACCTGCGGAAGATCTTCTCCGCTGGGCGCTGGCTGAGCATCGGCGAAATCGGGGATCAACATGACCGCGGCAACGCCGATCATTGCTCTCCCCCATCCAACTACCGACGTATCCTCTGTTTGTCTGTCAACACTGCTTGTACCACCCGTATGATCTGCCGATGAAATAACCATTGCCCCCAATTCCTCGATTGCCGACCCCTACGGAAACAGAAACAGTATCCGCGACGGCGGCCCGTCATTAGCTTTAGACATTGTCGTTGAGCAATATATCTGAGGCACAATTTGAAGCCTTTTATAGAAGTTCTAACGCCGTCCATCTGCGTATCCCAAACGAAATCAACCCGCGCGAGTAAACAGCGTCTCCTCGCTGCGTCTCTTAAAGAGATTCTAAAAATGTTTGCCGGTTTGCCTGTTTGATTTGGAAAGCCCAGACGCTAGACCACTCGCCAGATGCCTGCGCACTCGTTCTCGGCTCGCTCGGATGGCCCAGACCGGTGCATGATTGTAGAGTTTTTCACCATGAAGCTGTCTCTGAATGTCTCACGTACAATGGTGGGAAACGACCGAATGCGGATCGCAAAGGCTTCAGCGATCGGGCTTGCATGCCTCTTGATGTTGGTGATGTTGGCGGTTGGACCGCACCCCGCTTACGCTCAGTCATTATCGCGGCCCGGCTCTCACGACGCCGTTTCTTCTGGCCAAAATCCTTCGCTAGGCGTGCAATCAACGCCTGCGGCACCGCAGACGACACAACTTAATTCCCAGCAACCCACGTCGCAGGCCGTACCTGACGCAAAAACGTCTCCCGCCGAGCAATCGGCCGCGCCGGCGACGCCGTCAGTCGAACATCAAACGCCGCCAGCGACCGAACTAGTCGAAGTCTCCGAGTCGATCCTGCCGCATGAACTGACGCCTATAGGCATGTTCATGGCGGCCGACTCCATCGTGAAAGCGGTGATGATCGGTCTGGCGCTCGCTTCTGTCGTGACCTGGTCGGTTTGGCTTGCCAAGACAATTGAGTTGCTCAGCGCGCGAAGCAGACTTGTGCGCGACCTTCATAGGGTGGAAGACGTTCGCTCACTCGATGAGGCGAGCAAGATATTGCAGCAGTCCGGCAGTGATATAGCCATCCTTACCAAGGCCGCGCGCGCTGAAATTCATCGTTCGCAGGACGCCATGAACCATGACGGCGTCAAGGAACGAGTCGCTTCGCTGTTCAGCCGCATTGAGGCGGCCGCGTCACGGCGCATGACCCGCGGGACCAGCATTCTGGCCACTATCGGATCGACCGCGCCGTTTGTCGGGCTTTTCGGCACCGTCTGGGGCATCATGAATGCCTTCATCGGCATTTCGAAGACGCAAACCACCAACCTCGCCGTCGTCGCGCCTGGCATCGCCGAGGCTTTGCTGGCGACAGCCATGGGGCTTGTCGCGGCGATTCCGGCGGTGATGATCTACAACATGTTTTCGCGCTCCATCACCGGCTATCGCGGCTTACTCGGAGACGGCTCGGCGGAGCTGATGCGCATGGTGAGCAGAGATCTCAATCGTGCGGAGATGATACCTCATCGGATAGCTGCGGAGTAAGGAGTAACACCCGTGGGCGTTTCGCTTCAGTCGGCATCGTCCGAGGACGAGATGACGCAGGTCAGCGACATCAACGTGACGCCGTTCATCGACGTCATTCTCGTGCTGTTGATTATTTTCATGATTGCCGCGCCGTTGGCGACCGTCGACATCCCTGTCGACCTGCCGGCATCGACGGCGGTGCGCCAGCCACGTCCGGAAAAGCCGATCTTCATTACGCTCAAGGCCGACCGTACGCTGGCGGTCGGGGAGACGCCGCTCTCGCGTATGGCGCTAGCTGCCTCGCTGGCCTCGCTGACATCGTCGGATCACAGCAAGCGTCTGTTCGTTCGCGCTGACAAGACCGTTCCCTATGGCGAGGTGATGTCGCTGATGAACGATTTGCGGTCTGCAGGGTATCTGAAGATCGCCCTGGTCGGGCTTGAGTCCGCGAGCGGAGCCGGGGAAACCGCGCAATGAGCATGTCGCGCCTTTACAGCCACATTACGCGGAAAGAAATGCTGCGCTGGGGCACCTGCTTCGTTGCAATGTTGTCGCTACATGGCGCGGTCGGGGCCGCGCTGCTCATGACTCCGGCCGAAGGAGATACATTCGATACCGTCACGGCAATCGAAGTCGATTTTACGACTGAGTCATTCCGCGACGCCGAGGCCCGAGACGTCGCACCGGGCGAAGAGCAAATGCAGACCGACGAGGCTCCTCCGCCTCAGGAGAAGGCCGAAGTCAAGACCGAGAAGGAGCCGGAGCCCGAACCGCCGCTTCCGCAGGTAGCCGAACCGGATGTTGCGCTGGAGACCCCTCCTGAGCAGAAGAAACAGGAGGAGGAGAAAAAAGAAGAGAAAGAAAAGACTCCGAACGCAACGCCACCGGTGGTCGCCTCGTCCGTCACGACGGCGCCAACCGCCGCGGCTGCACGTAAGGCGCCACTCGTGAGCTGGAAACGGAAGCTGGCCCTTCACCTTCAGCGCAATAAGCGATACCCGCGGGATGCCCAGGCCCACCATGAAACCGGAACAGCGCGGGTGTTCTTCATCGTTGACCGCAATGGTCACGTTATTTCCAGCCAAATCGCGAAAGGCAGCGGTTCTGCAGCTCTCGATCGTGAAACGCTCGAACTCCTGCAACGCGCGCAGCCCTTGCCTCAGCCTCCGAACGACGTCGGCGGTACTCAGTTTGCTTTTACGATGCCGATTCTTTTTGAGTTTCAATGATCCCACGCCTGGCAAGGCGCGCGCTTAGTTTCGGCACTCGTCGGAAACTGACACAATACGAAACGACAGCCGACCGGATCCTTGCCCAGGAATCGGATTGTCGACGATTATCTTCCGGCGGGTTGCTTGATCGCGTTGCCGAACTGCGCCGGCGGGTGCAGGCCGGCTCGGCCATCGATGGGATCAAGCAAGAGGCTTTCGCGCTGGCTCGCGAAGCTGCGTGGCGTGCGCTGAGCGAGCACCCTGTTCCGGTGCAGATCATCGGCGCTCTCGCCCTTCATGACGGTCATCTCGCTGAGATGAAGACCGGTGAAGGCAAGACGCTAACCGCCGCGCTCGTCTGCGCGCTCAATGCTTTGACGGGCCGGGGCGTTCACGTCGCCACGCCGAACGACTATCTGGCTGAACGCGACGCCGCCTGGATGCGGCCGTTCTACGACTTGCTCGGACTCAGCACCGGCGTCATCACGCAGGAGATGGACGACGACAGCCGGCGCGAAGCCTATCGTTGCGATATTACCTATGGCATCGCCAGCGAGTTCGGTTTCGACTATCTGCGCGACAACCTGAAATTTTCGGCCGCGGAAACTGTGCAGCGCGGCCATGCATTCGCATTGGTTGACGAGGCCGACGCTACCCTGATCGACGAGGCCAGCATGCCCTTGGCGCTGTTTGGGCCGCTTGGCGATCACTCCGGCTTTTATCACGCGATCGATGCCGAGGTCGCCTCGTTGCAGCCCTCACACTACGAGATAGATCATCGTCGGCGCGTCGCGCTGACCGAGGCGGGATACAGTGAGATCGAATTGCGGCTGCAGCAACAAAGATTGCTGAAGGCTTCGACGACGCTGCATGACATTGCGTCGATCTCACTGCTCCACCACGTCATGCAGTCGCTGCGGGCTCATGTGATGCTCGCGCGCGACCGCGACTATGTGGTTGAGAACGGCAGCGTGACCATTGTCGATCGGCTGACGGGCCGACCGATGCCAGGGCGGCGCTATGATGAAGGGCTGCATCAGGCCCTCGAAGCCAAGGAAGGTTGCGCCATCGGAGAGGAAACACGTACGCTCGCCTCGATCACGTTCCAGACCTATTTCCAGCGCTACGCCAAGCTATCTGGCATGACCGGCACAGCAAAAGCGGATACAGAAGAATACCGAGATATCTACGGCCTCGACGTGATTTCAATCCCGACACACCGACCGATGATCCGTGTCGACGAAACCGTGCTTCACTCCACCGCCGCCGGTAAGTTTCAGGCGATCCTGCGGGAGTTGGAAGACGCCGCCGCGCGCGGTCAGCCCGTGCTGATCGGCGTTCCATCAATCGAACAATCGGAAGCATTGGCAGCGATGCTCCAGGCCAACGGCTGGCGGCAGCAAAACGCTCCAGCTCAGAATCCAGGTTCAAGCCGCACCTTCTCCATCCTTAACGCCAAGCATCACGCCCGCGAAGCCCAGATCATCGCTGAAGCCGGCGCTCCGGGCGCGGTGACGATCGCCACCGCAATGGCCGGCCGGGGCACGGATATACGGCTTGGCGGCGAACATGCCGATGCGCTAACACGCGCCAGGGTGATTGCCGCAGGCGGACTGCTGGTTATCGGCACCACCCATCACGATCATGGGCGGATGGATGAACAATTGCGCGGTCGTGCCGGAAGGCAAGGCGATCCGGGGCGATCGGTCATCCACGCCTCGCTTCAAGACGAGTTTCTGCGGACTGCTGCGATCAACGCGCCGCCAACGCTGCTAACAGAACAAGCCGCCACGATCGCGCCTTCGGTTGCGACCCGCCTGGTCGAGGCGGCGCAGAAGCGGCATGAAATGCGCAGTTTCGATCGCCGCCTTGGACTCCTGCGTTTCGACACAATCATTCAACGCCAGCGCGACAACGTTTTCGATTTGCGGCAAAGCATCCGCGATGGAAGCGATACGCTCATGTTGGTAAAGCGCCTGCGTCATGAGACGGTCGACGACCTGATAAATCGTTTCGCCACGCCAACCGCTCCATGGGACATTGCCGGGCTGGATCACGCCATCCGGTCCGTCCTGACTCTTGCCATTGATATCAGACCTCCATCGAGCGATCCTAAAGCCGACGCAAAGGTCCTCACCCAGCTCATCACTGCGGCGGCCGATCGCTGGATCGACGGCAAGATAGCCAGCATGGGTGAGACGATGTTTATTGATATCCTTCGCCGGCTGATGATGGCGCTGATCGATCACCTCTGGTCAGAGCAATCGGAACGCCTCGACCATCTCAAGCGCAGGATCGGCGACCGCGGGCTTCCACCGCACAAGGTCGTTGCCGAATTTCAGCTTGAAGCATTCGCACTATTCGAACGAACGATCGTCGATTTCCGTCGCGACGTGACGGCCTATTCCATGCGCGTCGGCATACTTCCGTCGTGAGAAGCCCCCGCCCCTCATCAAACGTCCATCCATAAGCTCTCGCCAAGATCCTTCACCTCGCCACAGGCTGCGGCGCGGGCGTATTGCCCGTCAATCGCGTTTACCGGTCTCCAAGAACTCCTTGGACCAGCCGTAGCACATTGGAGCGACGATCCCCTCGCGTCAACAAAGCTGACCCTCGCCTACAAATTCAAGTTCGTGTGACGCCATTTCTCGATCAATACGATCCGCCGATAATCGGACGTATGCTCGGGCGGCGGCGCGGTTGGTTGATTGTGGCCATTCTCGCTGTCATGGCCATGCTGACCGGGATCGCTTTTGGCAATCCAGGATATTGGATCTGGTGGACAGTCGGTTTCTCAATCGCACTCGGAATCGCGGGCGCAACGCTCGATCTGGTGCTCGACGGTTGGCGTATCACGAGCGTGCGTCCACCGGAGAAACAGGCGGCTGTCCTCATCGGTGCCGCTCTTCAAGCACCAGGGATTCACAAATACCGACATCGCGCCCGTGACCGAGGTCTTCGGTTTCTGGATCGCGCTTGGTGCCACCTTCATGGCCGGTTGGCTGATCCCGCGTATCGGCATGATGTCGAGCCTCCTCATTGGCACCGTCGCGGGCTCGGCCTCTTATCTCGCGCTCGCGTTTCCAGCGGCACATGGCGGGGATGGAGGTAAGGCGTTCTGGACCTTCGCGCTGACCGTCGGCATTGAAGGAAGGAAGCCAATACGATGAGCAAATGGCTTTCAGTCTGCCGTTCCGACTATATTGGGCGTGCGATTTAGTTTAGACTCACCGCTGGTGTTCTGTTCTCCTTTAGCAGCTTTCCTTATACGTTTCTCGTAATCAGAGAGGATCATCGTGCGATCGTTTCAACGTCTTGCTATGAGCATCGCATTCTTCGCGGCGATCGCGGTAGGAGCTACCAACGTTTGCGCCGAAGACGAGCCGCTTGGCGTTCGGCTGGTCAATCAAATGAACGCGCGCTACGGCCAGCATACGGGCGTTCGCGCGAACCACGCCAAGGGTGCCGTGTTTGAAGGTATCTTCACGCCGGCGCAAGGCGCGGACTCCTTCAGCTCGGCTGTATTTCTCAAAGGCGCTCCGACGCCGTTGGTCATTCGATTCTCAAATGCAGGCGGCGTCCCTGATGCGCCCGACACCCACCCTTCGACCGGCGGTATCCGCGGCATGGCCATCAAGTTTCGTCTCTCGGATGGCAGCGAGCAAGACATTGTCTGTATATCGGCCAACGGGTTTCCGGTGGCAACCGGCGAGGATTTTCTAGCTCTGCTCCAAGCCGTCGGTGCGAGCGGTCCCAATGTCCCCAAGCCGACGCCGGTCGAGAAATTCTTGTCGATTCACCCTGCGGCAGCAGCGTTTGTCACCACGCCTCGGCCTGTGGCTGTCAGTTACGGCACGCAACCCTTCTTCGGCGTGAACGCGTTCAAGTTTACCAACACGCAAAAAACGAGCAAGTTTGGCCGCTATCGCATCGTACCGGAGAGCGGCCCGGCCTACGTAACCGACGAGGAGGCGGCGAAGCGTCCTCCGAATGCATTAGCTGACAATCTACGGGCGTCACTCGAAGCAGGACCGGTCAAGTTTCACCTTTTGGTGCAGGTTGCCGCCGCTGGCGATCCAACCGCGGACGCTACGAAAGTCTGGCTGGATAGCCGTCCGACGATAGAACTCGGAGAAATCGCAGTCATCAAGGCGTTGGATACGAAGAAGATCGAGAACGATCTGCTATTCCTGCCGACCAATGTGACGACCGGCATCGAAGCTTCGGATGACCCGATCATTAATACGCGTACCGAGGCGTATGCCGAGTCATTCAGTCGCCGCACCAAATAGATCGTTCGCCAGGTCATATTGACAGAGTCGTGACCATAAAAAGATCGTGGGGTTGTCAGCGGCAAGCAGCAACGGGTCCTAATAATTGCCGAAGGTTACCTAGGAGTTTTTCTGTTGTCCGCCTTTTCAATTTTTGTTCAGCTTCAAGCGTCACTTGGATGAGAGCGCATTACAAGGAGTAGCGATGACGATGACACAGCTGGCCGCGCTGGGGCAACGCACGCATCCAAGAGGTGTTGCGCGCGCAACGCGACGCCTACGCCAACTTGAATAAGCAGGCGCTGCACTACGCTGCCCGAGGCGTCACTATCAACGAGATTCACAACGTGTATGAGGTGCCGAAGAGCCTGCGCGATCAGTGGGCTGCGCGGAGCTACCATGGGGATGTGCAGAACAACGCGCGAGCGGTAATCAACCGCTTCCTCGGCCACTACGACGGCAATCCGGCTAACCTGATCCCGTTATCACCGAAGGACTCCGCGCCACTATACGTGGACATGATGGGCGGACCGGCAAAAATCATCTCGAAGAACGAGGAACTACTTGGGCAGGGAAAATATCCGATTGTGCACCGATCTAACGTGCCGGACTTGAACCGAGCGTCAGATTGGTAACACTTGCCGCGAAATTCAGCCCGACCGATCTTTCGGTCGATAGCGGTTGGAGGATGATCGTGCGGCGGGATCCACCGATCAGCGCGTTGGCTCCAAAGCCCGGCCCAAATGCGATATTACCGCTGACACCCACATAATTGCCGCGCAGGGTGCCGGGACCGATGCGTGAGTTCCTAGCAAGAACGGCCCACGAAAGGACCGCTCCGCTGGTCACTCCGAGGTCAAGACCGACGCGCCTGATCCTCCCTTCATAGACGTACTGCCGCCCCGAATTTCCCGCCCGGAATACGCAACGCAAGTCCTGCGCCGAGCCGAAAACTTGTCCAACGCGCGGTGTACTAGCGCACAAAAGCCTGCCGACCCTGAATCTCTCCGCATTGGCGGGAAGAGCAACGATGCAAATCAAAGCAGACACGCAAATGGTCGCGAGACGCTGACTCATCATCTAAATCTCGTCGGGGCTTTTGTGTCGGCTGGATGCGGCGCTCGTTTGACCGCTATTGCGAAACCAGAACGTGATGCCGAGGCCGATCAGAAAGACAGCCGCCAGCAGAAATAGGAGAATAGACTGCTTCAGCCAGGATATCATTGGAACCGCTGCGCCCATCGCAAGACCGAGGAAAGCGGTCTGTAGCGACAGAAGGCTCACGCCCGCGAGGAATGTCCCCAACGCAAGCAACGTAAGGAGAACAAGACTGATTGCTGGCGTCGTCAAAAATTGACTAACGCCCGACAGTAGTATGATGTTCATCGCAACTAGGACAGCGATCCAGTGTAGTGCCTGGGTCCAGACGAGTTGCCATCGCGCCTCTCTGCTGTGCACCTGTGACCACTTGCTGATCACGCCGGTGACGCCGATCGCGATTGCCAGAAATTCCCAATAGCCGACGAGGGGTTGGCGCGACGCGTTCGTATACGCGACCCCGGCGATAGACAGCACCAGTGCAACGATAAAAGGAAACTGCTCCCTAACGAAGCGGGTCACCGGCGACCGCGCCACCGAAGGGTTCGTTCGATCGTCTCGTGTAGCTTCAATTTCATCCATCGGTGCCTCATTGACGATTCGCGGCTTGCTGGGGGATCATCGCCGATCGGAACGTTCCGCCTGTTTTCATGTCGTTCATCAATCGGCCAGCCCGCCGAGCCACCTAGAGTGAACCAGCATCCTAGATTGCCGAAGCCCGTCTTGCCCATCAGGGATTTTCCCTAGGAAGCAGGCTCGCCGTTCCTTAACGACGACCAAATCTCGTGCTGAGCAATCACACCAACAAATGATCCTCGCCACAGGCAGAACCGTGAGTACAATGCGCTCAGGCTGCCGTTCGATCATGCCATCTAAGAGCGGTAGTCAGTACATTTGGCCGAAATTTTCAGGGTTTTGTGGGATATTCACCTGTGTTGCCACTAATGTAACTGCTGGTTTGCAGTTGATCGCGCTCTTTATAGCCCGACGTTGATGAGCCGGAAAACGGGAACGACGCCGTGAAGCGCTTCGTCATAGCAGATGATCATGAAGTGGTTCGCTCCGGACTTCGCGCGCTTGTCGAAACGCGAGCCGACTGGATCGTCAGCGCAGAGGCCGTCAATGGAGAGCAGGCTGTCGCGCTGACGTTAGAAACGCGGCCTGACGTCGTCATCGTAGATTATTCAATGCCACTGATGAATGGGCTGGAAGTAAGCCGCCGCCTCAAGTCAAAGGGCGTGCAGGCCGCGATCTTGGTCCTCACGATGCACGAAAATGAGGAGTTGTTGACTGAGGCCATTTTGGCCGGCGTTCGTGGCTTGCTGTTCAAGTCAGATGCAGGAAAACATTTGATTGCCGCAATCGAGGCACTACTGGACGGCAGGCCCTATTTCACCGGCGTTCTAATGGAGAAATTACTTCATCACTATCAGACCAACAAGCAAAACAAGCTGGACGTCGTGCTCACTCCGCGCGAGCAAGGCATCGTTCAACTCATTGCGGAAGGGCATACGAACAGATCCATCAGCGGAATTCTGAAGCTCAGCGTGAAGACCGTAGAAACCCATCGCGCATCGGCATGCGAAAGCTGGGTATGTCCTCGACAGCCGATCTAGTCCGTTATGCCATCCGCAAGAATCTGGTCGCACCCTGAAGACGATCTGGATCTTACATTCAAGATGCGGTCGCAGACGCCGGCCAAACCAGCCACACGGCTGATGGCCGTCGAGCCAGGGCATCTGGTTCCCACCGGCTCCCGGTGTTAGAGTAGTCCATCTGCTGATAGCGCGAATGCCTGCAATTTGGAGGTAATTTGCCATGAATGCTCTGATTCCCGCAGTCGAGCTACTAAAGGCGAGCAGCGAGCAGCCGCTGCGATGCGCACTCGACATGAACACATCTTCCGTTTTGCCCCCTGAGCAGTTCGACTTCTTTCGCAGTTGGTACGCGGGCATTGCCGAAGTCTCGCTTTTCCAAGAAGAGTGTTCCTCATTTCTGGCGCATCAAATGGTGTGGGACTTTGGAAAGTTGACTTTCATTTACCTCACATTGCCCTATTGCCAATTTGGTTGGCGGCATTTGAGCAGACCCACAATAGACAATTGGTATTTGACCCTACTGTTACCTAAAGCTCAGGATTCCAGAGACGATTTTGAAGCTGGAGATTTAGGCTTGCAGTCTTTCGCGGACCCGTTCGAATACATATCAAAGAAAACCGATTTCCTTGCTTTTGTTCTGCCCCGAAATCTGCATTTCATCCAGTCGTCAACAATTGAAATACGCAGGAATTCGAAACAACTCCTGACGGACTACATGCTTCTTCTGCATCGCTCGCTTCCTCATCTGAGGAGCACCGACGCGCTGAACATCGCCGCGGCAACTACCAGCCTGCTCGCCGCATGTCTCGCACCATCACGCGACCGGATCGCCGAGGCGCAGCGCCCGATCGAAGCCGTTCTCATGAACCGCGCTTCTCAAATCATCGCGAAGCGCCTGTCGGATCCAAAATTGACGCCGGACCTGCTCTGCCGTGAGATCGGCGTATCGCGTTCCGGGCTGTACAGAATTTTCGAGTCGGTTGGAGGCGTTGCGAATTACATTCGGCGTGCGCGCCTGTGCAAGACGCGTGACGCGCTGGCCGACAGTTCGGACGGACGATCGATCTTCGCCATTGCTGAGCAATATGGCTTCATGGATCCCTCCACATACAGCCGTATGTTCAAGAAAGAGTTCGGCATTTCGCCACGAGACGCGCGCACGGAAGGTTGGCTAAACCTCAAATTCGCACGGCCGACTGACAGGACGCCAACGCTTCGCAATCTCTTGCTAGGAAACTATTGGGACCGCTCTAACGATGTTGATCGGCTCTGACGCACTCAAGGCCAGCGGTAAATTGTCAAGCGCTCTTGAGACAGCGCCACAAAGGTCATGGTCCTTTCGTCTCAACCCGCTGAAAGCAATTTCGCCAGCCAGTTCAGTGAGGCATGTTGTTCGCAAATCGTCAGGAGCGCGATTGTTACGGGAAGGCCTATGAATGCACCTGGTATCCCCCAGAGAAATGCCCAGAAAAAGAATGCAACCAGCATCACGAACGGCGATATCGCGAGAGTTCTACCGGCGATGATCGGCTCAAGATAGCTTCCGATCAAAAATTGGATCAGGTACAGGCTAAAAAATACAAATAGCGCCATCTGCCAGGATTCGAACTGCACGCTGGCGAAAAGCACCGGGAGTACAATCGCAACCAGCGTGCCGACATATGGAATATAGTTCAATACGAAAGAAATGATTCCCCAGGCCGTTGCCAGGTCGAGGCTGATCGAGAACGTGAAAGCGAAGACCGCCAAGCCTGTTACTATGCTGGCCGTGGTTCGTATCATCATGTATTTGCGAATTTTCCCAGCGATCTCTGCAGTCGTTCGACAGATATCCTGCCCGATCTTGGGTGCCAACGAGTCCAGTCGCGTTCTGAAATCGTCCAGTTCCGTCAGACCAAACGTAAGCAGGAGAAATACAGCAATGCTGAACCCGGAAAAGTAATTCGCTCCAGACGCGATCGTCCGAAGGACGCCGACGAACGCACTGGCATCGTACTGACCGACCCCTTCCGTGATGAAAATGCCGTACCCTGCCAGCCACAGGGTCCATCGCTCGTAAAGGGCTTGAATGCTCGCGATGTTGGCGATTGTCCAGTGGACCACGTCATCAATGCTCCAGACGATAGCCATCGTGAACACGAGCATGATGACAAGCGTCAGAAGAATGGTGAGAGACAACGCGGCAAACTTCGAAAGCCTTGCCTCAAGCGCCTTTTGAATCGGCCAGACGAGCGCCATACCGAAGAGTGCGAAGGCTATGGGTTCAAACAATGGTCGCGCGAGGTAAAGCGCAGCGGTTATCAGAAAGACCGCAAGGAGAAGCTGGACGCTGTGACCGGTTTCAAATCGACTCGGATTTGGCACGGTGTCGTTCATCGGCTGCCCCTCATTTAATGGAGGCGAAATCGTCATTAGCGAGAGTCATCCGCTGCCGCCGTTGTAACCTCGGCGCCCTTTTTTCCATATCTTGACGATCCACTATTCTGGATAAGAGTGTTCGGTATCGGCATGCACGCCACGCCGAGCGGGAGTATCCGGCTCGCGGATTATAATGAACGCCAATATGTTCCCTGGTCCGACATCGAGTCGGTGCGATAGGCGGCCATTGTCCCGTTCTGCGCAGCAACATATTCTGCAACAGTCTCGCCGAACATGTTTCGTTGCACGGCAATCTTCTGGCCGGCTTTGACCTCCTCGTCGAGCTTCGCCAGATATTCGACGAGACCGCCGTGGGTTGCTATGATCGGAGCTGCCCCATTGCCGATCTTCATGCCGGCATCCGCCGCGGTCCGCCCAATCGCGCCACCGATCACACCGTAATGCTTCAGAACGTTCGTGGTGCCTTCGACAAACAGGTCGATCATGCCACCGTTGAGAATCCGCGCGGCGCCGACTTCAGGTGTGAAGCACGGGATGCCAGCGTCGACGAACGCATTATGCAGAACCCCGGGATAGGCGGCATCGTCCCACATTTGCCCGACGGGATAGAGGTCCGTCATGGTCTTCACGTCGGGGATACTGCGATCGCCGATAATGAACGCAGCAATTTCCAGGCCCGTAGCTCCGGTATGGAAGTCGATCGCAAGGTCGGAGTTCGGTTTCAGAAGCCGGTTGAATAGAAGGCCAGCGTGACGGCTCGTGGCACTCGCCCCGTTCTCGTTTCCCGGCCACTCGCGATTCATGTCGATGAGGCCGATGCCGCGCCCAGAATTGGGCCATCGGCGTTGCATGCTCTCCAAGGCCGGTCGCGCGATGTCCAGCACAGCCATGACCGTCCCGGACATCTGCTTCGGATCGAGTTGCTCCATCACAGCCTGCACCGTGCGGATCGAGCTCATTTCATCGCCATGCACGCCGCTGGTCAACGTGAAACGCTTGCCGGGTCGAGCGCCCTTGGCCACGACGACCGACACGTACCAGCACTGGCCGCCCGGCGCCTGCACACCTTGAAAATAGAGCTGGTGCTTTTTTCCGGGCTCGAGATCCGCAACATCAAGCCGGCTGACAACCTTTCTCTCCTGAACCGTTTCACCTGTATAGATGGTTCCGGCCCTCGCCTCCTCTTTTCCAGAAGTCTGCTGCGCGGTCGCGGTGGCGGCTTCCCCGATGACGATGGCCGCCGCCCCAGCAGCGGCGATGGAGCCGGTCATGAAGTCGCGCCGATCAAGAATATCTCTATCTTTGGCTGAATCTGACATGGGCACTCCCCCACGGGTGGGAACTTTGATCACGCGCCGCTTCATAACGATATCTCGACGATCCGGAAGTGCGACGCCGCGATCGGCGTCGTCCGTTTGGCGCCCTCCGGATTAGGCCAGCAGTTCAGCATACGCATGGGAGTATCCCCCACAATCGCGAAGGCCTCGAGGTGCCCCTCTGTCGCTCTCGTGCGTGAAGGCCGTCACATGTTCTGCGCAGACTGATTCCGAAGCACGACGCTCAACATGAGAGCAGAAACACCTAATAACTCAGGACTGTCAGCTCGTTATGCGCAAGCGTCTAACCGCTTACGCATAAGAGGCACGCCTCACACCAACAGTCCAACGCCGACGATCTTTCTTTCGAATAATGACAACGTCGTCCCATCTTTCTCATTGTTAACCGAACCCGGCTGAGGGTGTTGGCGGCGCAGAAGCCGCGGCCTTTGCGAGGATGTCGCGTAACTTCTGCTCCTTGTTATCGTCGAGCGACGTTTGCAGGACCGTTCCGCCGGAGTCCTTGATTTCTCGCAGCACCTTGTCCGCTGTCATATTCTTGATGAGCAAAAACAGGGCTGCGCTCCCGGCATCGATCTTTCCCGAAAGCTGCTTCATAAAGGAGTCGTTGATGCCGAAGTCCGATAGCGCTCCTCCGAGCGCCCCCGATGCCGCTCCGACAGCCACGCCGATCAACGGATTCAAGAAGACCAGACCGACCAAAAGTCCCCAGAAACTGCCCGAAGCGGCCCCTATTGCGGTCGTATTAACAAGCTGGTTGAGCTTAACATTTCCATCGGCCCCCTTCACTGCGATCACGGCATCGTTGATCGTGATCAGGTAGTCCTTTTGAAGAGATAAAAGGCGCTGCCGAACCTCCTCTGCCTTTGCTTCAGACGGATAGACAATCACGACCAGATCGGACATCTATATCTCCCGCGTATCATGAATGAGAACGGCTGATGAATACGGGCATTTGTTCAGATGCCACGCTCGTTGCGATCAGGCAGGTCCGCTGAGAGGGCGCTGGCAAGACAGCGCGAAGCAGTCATCACGCACTCAATCCCGCACTTCACCGGTTACCATCAAATCGCTTCCGAAATTGCAGCATGGCATCCGGACTTGCCGGCCCATTGAAGCTAATAGCGGCATCCCATCAACGTCTATCGGAAGAAACCCCGAACAGAGACATGAGGGATACTCCCAAACGGTCCGGCAGAATCCGGAGAGACGATCAATCTGCGCCGCAATTTCAACCCCGTTCAATGTCGCCCCGGAAGTCGACCATCGTTCAGTTCATCACGATGCCAGGCGAAGCTAATCACTACGAGCAATAGCTTCCAGCGGCCGTCTCACCTGGAATAGCTTCAGAATTGCGAAGCAGGCGGATGCCGCAGCAAGGTGCTTCAGCGTGTGTCCGCTAAGAATTCCACCGAATGAATAAACCTGATGGTCATAATGCTCCAGCAACTTGGCTAATGCATAAAGTGCCACAGCGGCGCCCCAGTAGGAAGCGCCGGTGTATTTGGGCGGAAACAGGCTTAGAATTAACACCAGTGCAGTAAATGGGAAAAATTGAGCCCACGCGTATAGTCGCAGATCATCTGTCCAGCGCCACATCAGAAGACTGAAAATGCCGACTGCAAGCAGCGGCCGCAGCAACACCACGCCGGCCTTTGGATCCACGCGCTCCTCAACCACCGCCGAAAGTATCGCGGCGAAGCAGAGCGTCATCGGTAATCGATCCCAGAACAACGTCTGGTCACTGGGATTGAGATGATAATAGGATGAGCCGAACCCGGTTAGGAAAATTCCGCCAAATAATACGAAAGTTGTTGCGCTGCGTCCGAACTGCGCGAGACCAACCGCGCCCACGGCGATAAATGGAAGATTGGACACGACATTCCAGAAATTCGGTATGCCGAACACTTCGCGCTGATCGGCAAACTGATGATAGTCCTGGTTCTGCAGCAAGGGTGGAATCGGCAGTAACGCCGCAAGCGTAACAATCATCAATCCGTACAAAAACAGTACCGGACGATCGCGAACTATGCTGCCAACTTTCATCAGCGATGAGCCTTGAAGCGATGTCGGATTGCGCAACACTTCATTGCTTGAAAATATCTGCACGATGGTAGCGCAATGGCGTCCGGAAGCAAGAGATGGACACAAGATTAGTTTTGATCACCGGCAACGATTTGGCGAATCGCACTTGGCAAATAAAACCTGACAGACAGTCGTTTGCTGGCATGCCGCTGTTCATGATATCTGATGCGATCTTACGTTCGGCATCCGTAATAGTTCGACGACGCTGGTGGAAGAAGCCATGAGTGTGCATTTCAGGTTTCTGACTTCATCTTTGCGCTGGCTGAAGAAGGCTTTTGGCTTTTTCTGTCTCGCTCTGGCCCTCACATGGGCGACTCTGGCCATCTACTATTCAAATCTCCCATGGCCCGGATTACGCATCGCGCTAGCGATAGTCTTTGCAGCGTTCACGATTTGGGCCATCTGGTTTTCCCATCGGCGACGCATGTCCGTGATGGCGGCTCTGCTGTTCGTCGGCGTGGTCGCATGGTGGATAGCCATTCCCCCTTCGCATGATCGTCCCTGGCGACAGGAAGTCGCGGTGATGCCACGAGCCATCATCGACGGCGACAATGTGCACTTCACTGGCGTCCGCGACTTCGACTATCGCAGCCGGAGCGACTTCACGGTCCGCTACCAGGAGCGGGATGTTCAGCTGTCTCATCTGACCGGTCTCGACTTCTACGTAGCCTACTTTGCTGAGGGGCCAGTCGGGCACACCTTCGTGAGCTTCATATTCGACAATGCCGAGCCGTTGAGCATCTCCATCGAAACACGGCCGGAGGTTGGCGAAGGCTTTGCGCCCGTCGCCTCCCTCTTCAAGCAATTTGAATTGATCTACATAGTCGGCAGCGAACGTGACCTGGTGGGTGTGCGCACCAATCACCGCCACGAACCGGTATATTTATATCGCCTGAATACCTCTGCGGAGAGTGCGCGCCGGCTATTTCTTGTCTATCTGAACCGGATCAACGAACTTGCCGACACGCCTGAATTCTATCACCTGCTGACCAATAGCTGCACCATCAATATTATCCGCTACGCCAATGCCGCAGGCAGGCAGGGGCGGTTCGATATCCGCCACCTGCTCAACGGATTGATCGATAGCTATCTTTACCACTCGGGCCGAGTGGACACGACGTTGCCGTTCGAAGAACTGAGGCGACGTTCTCTCATCAATGAAGCCGCGCAGGCCGCCGACGGAAAATCAGATTTTTCTGAGCGCATCCGGGCCAATCTGCCAACGATTCCGCGATGAACTACGTGATGTCCACCTCATCAGAGATTGTTGCTGGTCCAATCCATGCCCGCAAACGAAGTGAGGTGAGAATATTTCCTCAAGTACTGCAATTACTGGAAAGATCAATCGCCGGTCTGTTACGGCTCTATCATGTTGGACCTCACCGCGTATCGCACGAGGCTTGCGATTGAATTGATCTCTAATTTCCGCATGGCCGTCGCACGATGAGCTTCGGTGGTCTTCACACTGAGATTGAGGAGGGAGCTAATCTTTTTATTGCTGTAGCCTTCGGCCACCAGCGTGACCACATGCCGCTCGCGCGGAGAGAGCTTCTGGCCCCCTGCGTCCGCGCCGTTCTGTTCGCGGCGCGGCCCGGCGCTAAACCGCCCATCATCGAACGACCTATGCATCATTAAAGCCTCTACGGCCGCCAACAACATCTTGTTTGCGTCAGATTTGACCAGATATGCGCGCGCACCGGCCCGAAACGCTTCCTGTGCCAGCACCCTGGACTCATGCACAGTAAAGATTAGGACTTCCGTCTCCCGCAAATGTTTGCTGATGAGTCGCGCAACTTCGACTCCCGTCATATGCGGGAGCGAGAAGTCTAGGATTGCAACGTCGGGGCGCTTCTCAAGGGCGACCTCGAACGCCCTCCTGCCGTCATCCACATCGGCAATGACCTCCCAACCGGGACGCTGCTCAAGCACCGCACGCAACCCAAGCCGGACGGCGGCATGGTCGTCCGCTATGAGAATTCGTTTCATCTTCCAGAAGTCCTCCGGAGGACATTCTCGAACCTCAGGATAAATCACTAGGTAGAACTATCTATGATGGCGAATCCCATTAATGGACCTGGCGTCCCAAAATATGTCCGCACCCTCGCCGAGATTCTATTCTGGGAAAGCGGCAATTCGCGACCGCTGGCACGAGTTTGACTTCGGCCCGCGACCCCGGGAATCGTTAAACTCTGCGTTTTATGGCGTATTTGCTTTGGCCTTGGCAGTCGCCGCTACCGTCTTCCGTTTACGCACCTTCGTCGTAAAGCCATGAGCGAACAGCATATACCGTCGTGCCAGAGTGCGGCACTGCCGGATCTGAATGGATTTCGAGTCTGCCGCCGATCTGTTTCAGCCTCGCGCTCATTGTCGGAATTCCAACACCGGTGGATATTGCCTTCACGCCGCGGCCCGCACGCGCGGCTAACAGGCCGCATCCGTTATCGTTGATCATAAGGCGGATGTGAGCATCAGTTGCCTCAAGGACAACTTTGACCTTGGTGGCCTTCGCGTGCCGAAATACGTTCGTAAGCGCTTCCTGGGTGACCCGTAGCAATAAGCGCTGATGCTCTTTTGGCAATCGGTCGACAGCGCGCGTGATTTTCGTACTGACATCCAGCGACGTTCGCGTGGCGAAACTTCGCGCATAGCACTCAATCGTCGTTTTCAATCCGTCGACCGTCAGTGCTTGAGGATACCGCAAATAAGTGAATGCGCGGATTTCCTTTAACGCCTCGCCGATGGATGCATCAACTTCATCGAAAAGTCTCTCGGCATTGATCGAAGCGCCTGGGTGGGCGCGCATTCGCATGAGACTAAGGCTTGCGGCAATCAGGTGCTGGCACGTGGAGTCATGGAGCTCGGATGCGAACCGCTGATGGATGTCCTCCTGAATGGAAGCAAGGCTAACATTCCTACGAATGTCATCCTCCCCGCGCAAGATCCGGTGGCTACCGATCAATCGGACACAGCCGTCTGGCTGGATGACCGGAACGGCCGTCGTCTCCGTGTCATGCCTTGAACCTCCAAATGCAAGTCCGTGACGGACCCTGACTTCGCTCCCTTGTGCAAGACATGCCTGGAAAGCTGAGCAAATTAATCGAGCGTCTTCCGCGCCCATATAGTCGAAGACATCCAGTTTCCTGATCTTCCGTGACGAAATTCCAAGGGCAGCCTCGAAGGCTGGATTGATGGCCTCATACGCAAAGCCTCCCGCGCCCAAGGGACGCACAGCAAAAAGAAGATCCGAAGCGCGATTCCAGTAAAGCTGATCGCAGCTTGCTTCCGAACCGGTCAGTGACACCTCGCCAAGCACGGTTCTGCGCGTCATTGTGCTGCTCACTATTCACAGAGTAGATACCCTACTATCTTGAATATGCATGTGGGCGCGTAAGCACTACAAGATACCCCTTTATAATATTCAAGATCCCGCCGCGGAGGAGATCAACACCAATTGATCGGATAGATTCCCGATTCGTCGCGAAGATACCTCCCAAATGGGCCATTGCCTTGCCGCTTGCAGCTGCTCGAGACTGCGCCAAGGCGGCCCTTGACCGTGAGAATCGAATCCTCCCAGGCTATTCAGTGATTCCTTTGGAGCAATAGGGCAAAGCGGTAGCAACCGTCGGAGCGGGTGGAGTTGCGGAGACGGGCCGCGCGGGCTCGGATTGTGGGTTCGCCGGTCTCAAACGATACACGCACCACCATAGCTGACCCCGGAATCGCACAATTGGTCATTGTCTGGCCATCAAGTTTTCGGAGACGGCTGAGGGGAATCTACCGTTTGGATTTCAAAGTTGCCATCGAATAAGGGAGAACTGCCGATGATCCGCCGACTGTGGGTCGTAGCGTGGGCGTTGAGTCTCTTTTCTATGCTGGTTGTGGCCGGCGCTCAGGCTCAGACCGCACAGGCGCCGACATCGCCCAAACCAGATGTGACGCAGCGGGCAGATTCTCCTTCGGATGCGCCAGCCACCGCGCAGCCAGCAAAACAGCCTGCTGCTTCGCTCAACACGGCCGAGATCGTTACACGTGCCAACAAAAATGTCGGCGTTGACATCGAGAAGAGTATCAACGGCTGGGAGCAGGAGCTTTCGCGCCTGGAAGGTGACCTAAAAAAGCCCCGCTTGAGCTATTCCGAACTGAACGACCTCCGTGACAAGCTCCAGCGCGTTCGCAGCGAGATTGGAAGCTTTGGCAAGCAACTTGAACCTGTACTCGCAGCCGCCAAGGACCAATTGGGCCTGCTCGGGCCGGCGCCGGCCGCCGGTCAACCACCCGAGCCGGACGACGTCGCGCGAAGTCGGGCCGACCGGACCTACTACCATGGGGTGTTGACCGGAGGTCAGAAGGAGATCGACTCCGCCAATCTGCGCATCGACAAGCTCATCGATGCCATCCAAGACATCCGTCGAAAGAATTTCGCGACGCGCCTGTTGCAGCCGCTACCTGGCATTTACTCGTCCGAGACCTGGTCGAGTGTGCCGAACTATGTTCCATTGGCCACATACCGCGTTCGCGACATCGTGGCCGACTGGTGGGGCAGTCTTGGCGATCAGGACGATGTGAAGCTCCTCGTTTTCGAATCCGGACTGCTCATGCTCGGGCTCGCTGTTGCCGCCGCCTTGGGAACCTGGCGGTTGCGCCGCCGGCGATCCGAGGACGTTGATCAGCCATTCTGGCGGCGGGCTGCAGTCGCGGGCGCCATCGCCTTGTTGTGGCTCTTGCCGGTCTTGCCGATCGCTTTCCTCTACGGGCTGGTCGCCGACACGCATCAACTGCCTAAACGTGTCGATTGGCTGCTGTACACGACTGCGCAATCCATCATCACCGTTCTCGCGGTCAGCGTGCTCGTCATCAGCGCGTTCGCACCGAGGATGCCGCATTGGCGGTTGATCCCCGTCTCTGATCGCACAGCACGTCGAATTTGCGGACTCCTTCTGGCGCTCGCAATCGTGTACGGCGTAACCAGCTTGCTCTACATGGTCACCCGTGTTGTGCAGGCCCCCTTTGCGCTGACGATCGCGGTTGCGCTTCCGTCGAGCCTGCTTTTGGCCGGAATCATCGTTGCCATCCTTCTTACGCCGCTAGAGGGGCAGCACCAGGACCAAAGCCTCTCACCACGGCTCCTCGCCGTGCTTCGGGCCCCTGTTTGGATTGCAGTTGTCGCGATCATCATCTCGACATTTGCCGGATACCTGGCGCTTGCCCGGTTTCTCGCGCAACAATTGGTCGTAACCGTCTCCATTATGGCGTTTGCCTATCTCCTGCTGCTGTGGGTCGATGGGCTGATGCAGGGCTTGGGCGACGACCGTGCAGCGACAGGCCGCTGGCTCAAGGAAAGCTTTGGTGAGCAACACCAGCGGCACGAGCAGTTGGCTCTGCCGATTGGCCTGCTCCTTAAAGCCATCGTGGTCATACTGTCGGTGCCCCTCATTTTGCTCCAGTGGGGGTACAGTTGGCCGGAAGTCTACGACTGGTACTCGCAACTCTTCTTCGGTTTCCGGGTTGGCAACACCCAAGTATCCATTGCGGTGCTCCTCGCGTCGGTGATGGTGTTCGGGCTCGCCTATGGCGCCGCGCGACTTTTCCAGGGCTGGCTCGATGAGCGGGTTCTCAAGGCGGCGGGTATTTCGGGCGGCCTTCGCGATTCGATTCGCGTTGGAGTGGGATACGGCGGCGTCGTCATCGCAACGCTTGTGGCCTTCTCTTACGCAGGCTTCGACCTATCCAATCTCGCGATCCTGGCCGGCGCATTCTCCGTCGGCATCGGGTTCGGTTTGCAAAGTATCGTCAATAATTTCGTGTCGGGGCTGATCCTTCTGGCTGAGCGCCCCATCAGGGTCGGTGACTTGGTCGTCGTCGGAGGCGAAGAAGGTTATGTTCGCAAGATCAGCGTGCGTTCGACCGAGGTCGAGACGTCTGAGCGAGCGAGTGTTGTGATTCCGAACTCCTACTTCATCACGGAGAAGGTGAAGAACTGGACATTGCGCGATAACAGACGTCGTATCGCGATCCCGGTTAAGGTTGCGAATGGCTCCGATCCGCGAGCGGTCAAATCGATTCTGCTCAAGGTCGCGCAGGACCATCCCAGTGTCCTGACACTGCCTGCGCCGTCGTTCGATTTTGAAGATTTTGGGGTAGATGGCCTCACGTTCAAACTTTACGCTTTTGTCGATGTGCGTGCGGGCGGCAACGTGACCGCGGATCTAAGGATCGCTATTTTGGAAGCCTTCCAGGAGGCCGGGATTTTGATCCCGTCCCGGCATGCGGAGGTCACGCTGCAGACAATCGACCTGTTGCGTGAGACGGCGGAACATCTCTCAGGTGACACTCAAAAGACAAAGGTCAAAACCAAAGGGTCTGCTTCAGGGCAGCTTGCCAATCTACCAAGACAGTCGGCAAATCTCGTCAGACCCTAGGCTTGTTGCAAATGCCGAAACCTTGCGATCTCATGAGCCTAGGGGACTCGATCCAACAACCTGCGTTTCATGAACTGTCCGGCTGATTTGAGCGCCAGCCGTGCATCCGTAAGGCCGGCATTCCAGAGAGGCCACGCATGAATCATTTCTGGCCACACCTCCAAAGTCGTCGCAACGTTGGCTTCCGCGGCAGCTTCCGCAAAACGTGTTGAGTCCGAGAGCAATGTTTCAGCAGAGCCGACTTGAATGAGCGTCGGTGGAAATCCTGCAAGGACCGAAAACAAAGGGGAAAGAAGTGGGTTCCTGCGGTCGAGTGATGTGGGAGCATAGGCATCAGCTAGCTCCACCAGGTAGCCACGATGGATAATTGGATCGATATGATCTTTGCTCTCCAACGTCTTTCCGGACATGGTGAGATCAGTCCAGGGTGAAATCAGCCACGCGCACGCCGGCAAATCTTCGTTCGCCTCTCGCAAGGCGTTGATCAGGGCGATCGTGAGATTGCCGCCGGCGCT
Source organism: Nitrobacter vulgaris (assembly GCF_031453995.1). Taxonomy (NCBI): domain Bacteria; kingdom Pseudomonadati; phylum Pseudomonadota; class Alphaproteobacteria; order Hyphomicrobiales; family Nitrobacteraceae; genus Nitrobacter; species Nitrobacter vulgaris. The sequence continues at coordinate 46,858 of NZ_JAVDPZ010000030.1, forward strand.
GTCGCCGCCAACTACAATATTCCGCGCGTCAATGCCTTGCTGGCGCAGATACCGCCAACCGATCATGGCATCGTCATGCGCAGCAGGATGTTCCGGCGCTAGCCGATAGGCAATCGCCAACGTGCTTATACCAGCGGCGCGCCCGGCCTCTGTAACAAGGCGTCGATGGCTCGCAATTGAGCCCGAACAGTAGCCGCCGCCATGAAAATACAGAAGTACCCGTGTGGCGTCCGCCCCGGGCGAAAGCGACCATTCCCCTGCTACATCTCCGCAACCGACTGTTCGCAGCTCTACATCGTCCGCCACCGGCCAAATTGAGCCGACCTCATCGAGACGTTGCCTTCGCTGCTCCCATCCGATCGGACGAGGCTTTGAAGACAGTATTGCGCGGATACTTTCAATCTCTCCCTCAGCCAAGGCGTCTCCCCTCGATAGCCACCAAAACAAATGGGGACCGTACTGCGTAGATACCTGCGGCGCGGTCTATCTCGACGCGCCGAACGTCACAGGCACTTCACCCTCAGTGGTCAATGGAGTCCCCTGACAGAGAGAGGAGCACCATGCCGCAGTATTGCTTTCACTTTATAAACGGGAATCCACTGATCAATGCCGTAATCGTGGATTTGTCTGACCTCGACGCAGCCAAAGCCGAGGTAGCAAAATTCGTTGGCGCGGTTTTGATGTCGGAACAACCCACCAACAATCCGTTCTCGGTAGATTCTTTATTCAGAACTCAATGACTTTTACGAAGAATATGACCGCACTGCCCCCCAGCAACCGGAGGCATTTCCTCATTATATATATACTACTATAACGTGTAACCGAAGTCATTCGGAATTCATTCTGACGGTAAGGTAGAAACAATACACCCCGTGGACGATGTTGAGATCAATGTTGTCGTGACGATCGGACACGAAGATGAAGAACCAAAGGTGATTTCTCGCGTCACGCGCCGAGCGGTCACCATGTTTGATCTCACGGTTGATCACGAGCGCTACGCGCAAAACCGTCATGATCGCAGAGCGGCAATCATCGGTTGCATGAACCGGCTTTAGTGTTGCCTTTCAGTCCCACCCGGAAGTTTCCCTCACCTAAAAGAGATGCCTGCATGTTGACACCGCGCTGTACGATGTATAGCGAGAAACATATCGATAGGCTATCGGCCGGGGGGCATCCCGAGTCGTCCTGTTTTTAGAT
>NZ_JAVDPZ010000031.1:0-47840 GCF_031453995.1 Nitrobacter vulgaris
AAAGCGTTCGACAAGGCTCTGTAGCGCCGTCCAGATCGAAAAACAGGCTGCGTGTACGGGCACTCCTACCATGCTCCGCTATCAGAAAAAAGACGGAACACGGGCGCCACCGCCTTCAAGATCGGCGCGCCCCGCGTGGGTCGACAGCGTCCAAAGCTTTCAGATTGCTTAGAACTTCAAGGGATGGTGTGTTTACACGCAATACGCACGGATATACCACGGCGGCGCGAGTATTTTTTGAAAGCCTCTAATTTCCAAGGCGCGAGCATCATGTCCCGGTCGCGAATTGTCGGTTGGACGTCCCTCGTCGCGGTGATCGCTGTGATGGGCGGCTACGCGCTGTGGCACCACGGTACGGGAAAGCACAACGAGCCTACCAGAAACGCTGCACAGGTTCCGCCGGTTCCGGTCAGGATCGCAACCGTACGCAAAGGTGATTTCCCGATCTATCTGACCGGACTTGGAACCGTGCAGGGATTCAACACCGTCGTGGTCCGCACGCGTGTCGATGGTCAGATCGACCGGATCGCCTTCAAGGAGGGCGAGCTGGTCGAAAAGAACGACCTGCTCGCCCTGGTCGATCCGCGGCCGTACCGGGCCGCGCTCGACCAGGCCAAGGCCAAGAAAGCGCAAGATGAAGCCAATCTGGCCAACGCCGAACTCGACCTGCAGCGCTATACCAAGCTCGGCGAATTCGCGACGCGGAAGCAGACCGACACTCAGCGTTCGGTGGTGCAGCAGCTCAACGCACAGATCGCTGCGGACGAAGCCGCGATTGCCAATGCACAGACCCAACTTGACTACACCGGCATCCGTGCGCCGATTGCGGGCGTCACCGGTTTCCGTCTTGTCGATCGGGGCAACATCGTCAATGCCTCAACCCAGACCGGCATCGTCACCATCGCGCAGATCGAGCCGATCGCCGTGATTTTTACCGCGCCGGAAGATCAACTGCCGCAAATCAAGGATGCCATCGCGGCCGGTTCGCCGAAGACGGTCGCGTACTCACCCGACGGCAAGAGGATGCTTTCCGAGGGAACGCTGACGCTAATTAACAATCAGGTCGACACCGCGAGCGGGACTATCCGCCTCAAGGCGGTTTTCGAGAACAAGGATCATATCCTGTGGCCTGGGCAATCGGTCTCGACCCGTCTGCTAGTGTCCACGACGAAGGATGCCGTCGTGGCTCCCGATGACGCGGTCAAGCATGGAACCGACGGACTTTATGCTTACGTGGTCAAGGAAGACAACAAAGCTGAGTTTCGCAAGATCAAGGTTGGCAAGTCGATCGATGGCGAAACCATCATCAAAAAAGGGCTCGCTCCAGGAGAGCGTGTTATTGTCGCCGGACAGTATCGGGTTCAACCAGGATCGGTCGTGACGGCGACAATCGCGAGCTCCGAGTCATCGGGCGACTAGGATGAACGACAGCATTTCTGCGCTGTTTATTCGCTATCCCATCGGAACATCGTTGCTGATGGCGGGCATTCTGTTTGTCGGTCTGGTAGCCTTCCCGCTGCTTCCGGTCGCGCCGTTGCCGCAGGTCGATTTCCCCACGATCCAGGTCCAGGCGAACCTGCCCGGCGCAAGCCCCGAAACCATGGCGTCGTCGGTGGCGCAGCCGCTCGAGCGGCAAATGGCGCAGATTCCCGGCATCGCGCAGATGACATCGACCAGTTCGATCGGGTCGACGTCGATCACAATCCAGTTCGATCTCAACCGCAACATCGACGGCGCGGCCAACGACATTCAGGGCGCAATCAACGCCGCCAGCGGCCAGTTGCCGAAGAACCTTCCGAGTCCGCCGACCTACCGCAAGGTCAATCCCGCCGACTCGCCCATCATGTTGCTGTCGGCAACATCCGACACCCTGCCCCTGACGACGGTGAGCGACGACACAGACGCCCAGATGGCGCAGCAGATCAGCCAGATTTCCGGCGTCGCGCAGGTCTTCGTTGGCGGCCAGCAGAAACCGGCGATCCGTATCCAGATCGATCCGGCGAAGCTCGTGGCCAAGGGCCTGTCGCTCGAGGATATCCGCAGCCAGATCACCCTGACGACTGTCAACGCCCCCAAAGGCAGCATCGACGGCGGAACGCGCAGCTACACCATCTATGCCAACGATCAGCTGACCGCGTCGAAGGATTGGAACGACGTGATCATCGCCTATCGCAATGGAGCGCCGCTGCGCGTGCGCGACATCGGCCGGGCGGTGACAGGCCCCGAGGACAACAAGCAGGCGGCGTGGGCGAACGGCAAGCGCGGCGTATTCCTCATCATTTTCAAACAACCGGGCGCCAACGTCATCGACACCGTCGACAGGATCAAAGCGGAGTTGCCCAGACTGATCGCGGCGATCCCGCCTGCGATCAAGATCAAGATCATCAGCGACCGCACCACCACCATTCGCGCCGCAATCGAAGACGTTCAGATCACCCTGCTCATCACCATCTGCCTCGTCATCATGGTGATCTTCCTTTTCTTGCGCAACTTCTGGGCGACCATCATCCCGAGCGTCACCGTTCCGCTGGCGCTGCTCGGCGCATGCGCCCTGATGTGGCCATTTGGCTATTCGCTCGACAACCTGTCGCTGATGGCGCTGACGATCTCGGTCGGCTTTGTCGTCGACGACGCTATCGTCGTGCTGGAAAACATCAGCCGCTATATCGAACAGGGCGAAAAGCCGATGGCGGCGGCGTTGAAAGGCGCGGGCGAGATCGGCTTCACCATCATGTCGATCAGCATTTCGCTGATTGCCGTGCTGATTCCGCTGCTGCTGATGGGCGGCATCATCGGGCGGCTGTTCCGTGAGTTCGCGGTGACGCTGGCAATGGCGATTTTCGTGTCGCTCGTCGTATCGCTGACGCTGACCCCAATGATGGCGTCGCGTTTCCTGCGCAGTCATGACAGCGTGAAGCACGGTCGGCTCTACCAACTCAGCGAGCGCGGTTTCGATGCGCTGCTCAACGCCTATCGCCGCGGTCTCGATCTCGTGCTGCGCTGGCGACGCACCACGCTTCTCGTGTTCTTCGTGACGCTCGGCCTCTCGATCTACCTGTTCGTGATCATCCCGAAGGGGTTTTTCCCGCAGCAGGACAACGGCATGATCCTCGGCACCTCCGAGGCCGCGCAGGACATCTCGTTCGCGGAAATGAAGAAAAAGCAGGAGGAGCTCGGCGGGATCGTGTTGGCCGATCCGGCCGTGCACAGCATCGCCATGTTCATCGGCGGCGGCGGCAGCGCACTCAACAACGGCCGCATGTACGTCACGCTGAAGCCGCGGGAGGAGCGCGATGCGTCGGCGCAGCAAGTGATCGAGCGGCTACGGCCGAAGCTCGAGCAGGTGGAAGGCGCGCGACAGTTTCTTCAGGCCTCGCAGGACGTCCGGCTCGGCGGCCGCGCGACCCGCACCCAATTCGAATATACGCTTCAGGACGCCGATCTCGACGAGCTGAATACCTGGGCGCCGAAGGTTCTGAAGAAGCTGCAGACGCTGCCGCAGCTGCGCGATGTCGCCACCGACCAACAGACCAACGGCACCACGCTAACGCTCACAATCGACCGCGACGCGGCGTCCCGCTACGGCGTCACGCCGCAGCTCATCGACGATACGCTCTACGACGCCTTCGGACAGCGGCAGGTCGCGCAATACTTCACGCAGCTCAACACCTATCGCGTGATTCTCGAAATCCTTCCCGACTTGCAGGGCAAGGTCGACACGCTGGACAAGATCTACGTCAAGTCGCCGCTCACCGGCGAACAGGTCCCGCTGGCGGTTTTCGCCAAGTGGACGACGGTGCCAGTGCGGCCACTGTCGATCAGCCATCAGGGCCAGTTCCCCGCCATCACCATCAGCTTCAACCTCGCGCAAGGCGTGGCGCTGGGACAAGCAACCGACGCGATACAGAATGCAATGCAAGAACTCGGTACGCCCGCCACCCTCAACGGCAGCTTCCAGGGCACCGCGCAGGCGTTTCAGCAGTCGCTCGGCACCGTTCCGCTGCTCATCCTGGCCGCGCTCATCGTCGTATATTTGATCCTTGGCATTCTCTACGAAAGCTACATCCATCCGATCACGATCCTGTCGACGCTGCCGTCGGCGGGTGTCGGCGCGCTCGCGACGCTGATGCTGTTCGGCTACGACTTCAGCCTGATCGCACTGATCGGGATCATCCTGCTGATCGGCATCGTCAAGAAAAACGGCATCATGATGGTTGACTTCGCGATCGCGGCCGAGCGCGAGGAGCATTTGTCACCGGAAGAGTCCATCCGCAAGGCCGCCCTGCTCCGCTTCCGGCCCATCATGATGACGACCATGGCCGCGATGCTCGGCGGCGTGCCGCTGATGTTGGGCACCGGAGCTGGATCGGAGATTCGTCAGCCGCTCGGTTATGCGATGGTCGGCGGGCTTCTGGTCAGTCAGGCGTTGACGCTTTTCACCACGCCGGTCGTCTATCTCTATCTTGACCAGTTCTCCAACTGGCTGTCCCGCTGGAGCCGTGGCGGTCGTAACCTGTCGAGCCACAACTCGATCAAGGAAGCGGCCGAATAGCGCGCGGGCCATGGCCGCAACCCCGTGCCGGCCGACCGAAATCCATTCCGGCTCCGGGCCGCCCACTTGCCGAGAGTTGGCCTTGCCGGATCGAGACCCCACATTCCTAGTCTTAAGATCGGCCGCTCAGTCTTCCGGTAACTCAGTTCGCTTTTGCTCGAAAACAGCCCGGTTTATCGCCATGAACCCCTGTTCAATGCAGGATCGTCCAATATCCAGCCAACGCTTATCCGTCTCTGGCGATGCCCCGTATCGATCAAGCAATCTGAGAAGACGTTCTTCGATTTTACGATGATCCTTGACCCGTAAGATTCCGAGCTTTTCTCGATCTCTGCAAGGTTTAGCCTTGGTTACGCGCTTTGACATCAAGTTACCCTTTGGACGAAAATAAACACTCTATCCCGCCAAAGCTTGACCAAAGATCGGCAGACCCCATCCCCTTGCGCGGTGTTATTTGGGTGATCGAGTTTCGATAAATCAGCGTTCACTATGTTGTCCCAACAAAAAACCGCCCGCGGATTTCTCCGGAGCGGTGGATGCATAATTTCCCTGTACGCGTCTGTCTTGATGTCTGTCAGACAGTCAAGCTCCAGCCGCTAGGTGCAGGCGTGTGACGCGTGATGCGTTAGCGAAGGGCGGCGGCGAGAATATCAAATACGCCAAGCCGGGAACGAGCGATATGCTGCCGCAAAGAGTTTGGTAGAGAAAGAGAGCCGTCAGCGCCCGAAAGGGCCGTGCGGCTCAAGCTCATCTGTGCAGCTGAAAGTGAACCGCGGCATGCTGCTCTTGCCACTGAGGCATCGCATGGCCGCTGCGCCCGTTCGTGAGATACACGAGGCTGGCCATCAGTACGACGACCGCGCATGCCATAGCCCAACCGGCCGGGCTGTTGTTCAGTCTCTTCGGAAAATTGTTGTCATTCGTAATTAGCATGTGCGCTCCATAGCGGCCTTTATTTTACCAGCTAACCTTGACTGTCTGTTACCAGTCCGAAGGCGGGCGATCACAGGCACGTGATAGCCTCTAGAAGAAGAGCTGGGATCTCGTCGCCTTTCCGCTAAAGCCGGCAAACGCATAACAGGAGTTCGAATTCCTGTGCAGTGCAAAATCGGCATACCTGCAATACGATGTCGACATGATGGCCCCGAAATCGTGACATTTGCGAGTCGATGAAATGGCGGTGCGCCCCGATCGGCTCGACCGTCCTCGCGAGGATTCACGAACACGCGCTGGCTAAAGCCGATCGAGCGCTTTCGGGATGATCTCTACCTATACTCGCCGAAGGGTCCGCCATACACGCCTGACCCCGACGACGACGCCCCTCCGACGATTCACGGCCTGCGTAGCACCGGCATCTGGCGCGCGCCGAGCAAGGCTACGAGGTCGACCAGATCGCCAACGACATCGGCATGTCACGGCAGAACGTCGAGCACTACATACACTTCCGCGATCAGATGAAGGTCGCTGCTGACGGTCAGAAACGGCTGTAATTAATCGTAAATAGAGAGCCCATCTTAAGGGTGTCCCTACCCCTCTCGTGCTGTGGTAAGAGTGGCGTCTCTTTCCGCCCTATGGGCTAGACCACGAACATTGAGGCGGCTATATCACGCGAGCAAATAGCCGGGCTTACAAAACTTTTGAGCGACATTGCAAAACTTTCCGAAAAAAGAAAGTTAAAACAATCGCTTAATTGGGGAATGGTGTAACGGTAGCACAACAGACTCTGACTCTGTTTGTCTAGGTTCGAATCCTAGTTCCCCAGCCAGTTACCCCAACCAGGATTGAATCGCGTTCGTCGGGGCGCGATGGCTCCGAGCGGCACAGATCGATCCGCGCGGCTAGGATGTGCCCGCGCTCCCTGGAATTCTATCGGCACCGCCTTCAGGTAAACGAATCTTTAAGCCCCAGGGCGCCGCCTGCCGCCCTCACTGCCGAATTTTGCAATAAAAACAGCAAGAAGAAAAACAGGTTGCGCCCAATTGAGACAGTCGCCGCGCATGGCAGATCTAGGGACGTGATCGATACCTTCGGCTTAACAGATTTTTGCAATAACCCGTGCGAGCATTGAAGCTGCAGCAGCACACGACACAAGAAATGTGATCAGAAAAATGCTTCATTCGACTACCGCAAGCTCCTTCGGACGTGTCATTTCCGTACGGGGATCACAGGCGCGCGTGGGTATTTTGAGGACCGGCCGCATGTCGCCGGCAGCGACCCGCGCGACCGTCGGCCGGTTCGTCAGCCTGCGCAGCATGACCTCCACGATCGTTGCGATGATTACGGAGGTCTCCTGCGAGAATCTGCCCTCTGATGAGTTCATGGCAAGCGCCTCGGTCGATCTGCTTGGCGAAATCCTTGACAGCTCCGGTCCCCGCCCGCGTTTCCAGCGCGGCGTCACCAACTATCCGGCGATCGATGATCTAGCGGACCTGATCACCAATCAGGAGCTCCGGACCATTTACGCGCCCAACGGAGCGGATCAGATCGATGTCGGTACGTTGCAGCAAGATCAATCCGTCAAAGCCTTTGTCGACGTCGAAGAAATGCTCAGCAAGCACTTCGCCGTACTTGGCTCGACCGGCGTCGGCAAGTCGAGCGGCGTTTCGCTGCTCATCAACGAGATCGTGAGATCGCGCCCCGATCTCCGCATCTTCCTGCTCGACGTACACAATGAGTACGGCCGCTGTTTCGGCGATCACGCCCTCGTGCTGAACCCGCGCAATCTGAAATTGCCGTTCTGGCTGTTCAACTTCGAGGAAATCGTCGACGTTCTGTTTGGAGGCCGACCCGGCGTGCCGGAGGAGCTCGATGTCCTTGCGGAGGTGATCCCGATTGCGAAGGGAATCTATACGCAATATCAGCACGCAGATCGTGCCAGCCTCAAACGTATCGATCCCAAGAGCGTCGGCTTCACGGCCGACACGCCGGTGCCTTATCGACTGGTCGACATGATGTCGCTGATCGACGAGCGCATGGGCAGACTGGAAAACCGCTCGTCGCGTATCGTCTACCACAAGCTGATCTCACGCATCGAAACCGTGCGCAACGATCCCCGCTACGCCTTCATGTTCGATAACGCCAACGTCGGCGGCGACACCATGGCCGAGGTTGTCAGCCTGCTGTTCCGTCTGCCTGCCAACGGCAAGCAAATGACGATCATGCAGCTTGCCGGCTTTCCCGCCGAGGTTGTCGACTCCGTGGTGTCGGTTCTCTGCCGCATGGCGTTTGACTTCGGTCTATGGAGCGACGGCGTCTCGCCGCTGCTGTTCGTTTGCGAGGAAGCGCACCGCTATGCGTCGGCCGACCGAAGTATCGGCTTCGGCCCCACGCGCAAGGCGATCTCCCGTATCGCCAAGGAAGGCCGCAAATACGGCGTTTATCTTGGTCTGGTCACGCAGCGCCCGGCCGAACTCGACGCCACCATCATTTCCCAGTGCAACACGCTATTCACGATGCGTCTTGCCAACGACCGCGACCAGTCGCTCTTGCGTTCGGCGGTCTCGGATGCGGCTGCTAACCTGCTCTCGTTCGTGCCGTCGCTCGGAACCCGCGAGGTGCTGGCTTTCGGCGAAGGCGTCGCGCTTCCCACCCGGCTGCGCTTCAAAGAAGTCCCGGCGCACCAGTTGCCCCGCAGCGAAGCCAAGATCTCGACGGTGCCGTCGGCCAGTCGCGGCCAGGATATGCAGTTCGTGGATGCCGTTCTGGAGCGCTGGCGCGGCGCGACCTCGCATCGCGATGCGCCCCATGATCCCGCCCCCATGGCGCCCATGGAACGACCCGCGTTACGCCCGCTGGACGCGCCGATGCTGCAGCCGTCTCTTAGCCTCGATCCCGACCGCTTCTCGTTACTGAAAAGGCCGTTGCGATAGAACGTGTAGCGACATCGCCGCCTCTTCGCGACGCCGTCACCAACATGCACCCGAACGACGGGCTTTTTCTGATGGGAGGTTGCCCAAACAGGAGCAGCCAGCGGCTACAACGCGACAGCGGGAGCGTCTGGTTCCTTGATTTTCAGCCGCGGCCAAGACGACTTTCTGTGTCAGGATCGGGCGCGACGTGATAAATGTATAGGAGCTTGTGGACCAAGCACCGATGAGAAAACAGCGGCCCAAGGTGTCGGAGGAAGAGCACGTGGTGCTCCAGTTCCGGCCGCGTGGGCGTGCGGGATTGCCGAGGCACCGCCCCCCGGCGGGGAATGCCGCAGATGCCCGCTCGCCAGACAAGGCTGACGATGCGTCGCCGCGTCGACCTTCTCGCGACCAACCCGACGACTTCAGCCAGCGGATGCTGGCAAACGCGGCCGCAATGGCTTTCACGATTGCCTTGATCGCCATCGGACTGTGGTTGGCCAAGAACATCGCCGATCTGCGCAACATTCAGGATTGCGCCCAGATGGGGCTCCGGGGTTGTGCACACATCTCAACACCCCCACCGTAGACACGGCAACGATAGAAAACATACTGATTCGGCTATGGAATACGGCTTCATCCAATGCCCGCCACCATTGAACTCGGGACAGCGCTCCGATATATGGGCTCGGCACGAAGGACCGGACCTTGCGGGGACGGCGTCGGCGTCGTACGCCTATGTGGCGTACCTACTCTTCAATGTATCAAAGGCTTAGCGATGTCTTCCACATTCGATCGGGTCGCCACCATTATTGCGGAAACCTGCGACATCCCACGCGATACGATTACGCCCGAGAGCCATGCCATTGATGATTTGGGGATCGACAGCCTGGACTTCCTCGATATTGCTTTTGCGATCGACAAGGCTTTCGGAATCAAGCTCCCGTTGGAGAAATGGACCCAGGAAGTCAACGACGGTAAGGCGACTACCGAACAATACTTCGTCCTGAAAAACCTCAGCGCGCGCATCGACGAGTTGGTCGCCGCCAAGGGCGCGTAATCACGCGGTCATGCACCTCGAATATTTCCATTTGATCGATCGCATCACCGACCTAAGGACGGAAGAGCGATCGATAACCGTCGAAGCGCAGGTTCCCCGGGAAAGCACCATCTTCGAGGGACATTTTCCGGGACACCCTCTGATGCCCGGCGTGCTTCTGATCGAGTCGATGGCGCAAGCCTCCGGCTGGCTGTTGATCGCGCTGACCAAATTCGAGCGAATGCCCTTTCTGGCCGCGGTTAAGGAAGCCAAGATGAGGACGTTCGTTACACCTGGCGAATTGTTGACGATCGAGGCCGCCGTCATTCACGAAGGCTCCGGTTTCACCATCACCAGTGCGAAAGTCAGCGTCGGCGGAAAGCCGAAATGCAATGCGACGCTGACGTTCCGTCAGGTGCCTTTTCCCAATGACGACTTGCGTGGCTACATGGAGACCATGGCCAAACGCATCGGGTTTCCGCAACAGATGTTTGCTCATGGCTGAGACAGCACCGCCTTCAGCACCGATCGAAACCTGGATAACCGGCATCGGACTCGCCACCTCGCTCGGCGAAGGCCTTGATGCTCATTGGGAGGCGTTGAGTCATCGGCGTATCAATGCCGACGAGAAGAGCTTCGCACCCTACGTCGTTCATCCGCTGGCTCCGGTCAATTTCGATACTCAGATTCCGAAAAAGGGTGACCAGCGCCAGATGGAAGCCTGGCAGCGCATCGGAACGTACGCGGCGGGACTGGCGCTCGATTCCGCCGGCGTCAAAGGCAACACGGATATACTGGCGCGGATGGACATGATCGTCGCCGCAGGCGGCGGCGAGCGTGACCTTGTCGTCGACGCCGGAATTTTGAACGCGGAAACGAAGGGCAACTTCGCGCCCGGCTATCTCAATGAACGGCTGATGAGCGACCTCCGGCCGACACTCTTCCTGGCGCAGTTGTCCAACCTTCTCGCCGGCAACATCGCCATCGTGCACGGCGTTACCGGCTCGTCGCGCACATTTATGGGCGAAGAGGCTGCCGGCGTCGATGCGGTGCGCATCGCGCTCGCACGAATTGCAGCCGGTCAAAGCGACATCGTTCTGGTCGGCGCCGCCCATAACGGCGAGCGCAAGGATATGCTGCTCCTCTACGAGTTCGGCGACTTCAACCTGAAAAACGAATACGCGCCGGTATGGGCGCGCGAGCACAACAGCGGTTTCGCGCTCGGATCAGGCGGCGCTTTTCTGGTGATTGAATCCCGCCCCCATGCCGAGGCCCGCGGCGCCAAGCCGTTTGCGCGCCTAACCAATGTCGTCGCCGATCATTCACGGCGCAAAAGCTCCGGCGACACCGCATCAACGTTGGAATCGCTGTGGTCGAAACTTGGCGGCCGCACGAATGCCACCGCGATCATCACGGGCGCCACCGGCGCCGAGCCGGTCACCTCGGAAGAGCGTGCGTTCCTCCGTGCTCATCCGGACATCCCGGTCCGCGCGACCGGAACAATGTTCGGTCACACCATGGAAGCGCAGTTTCCGCTGGGTCTCGCCATCGCCGCGCTATCGCTGTCGCGCGGCGCGTTGTTCGCACCTGCCCATCCATCGGGCGAGGAGATTGATATGTCCAGGCCGCCGACCCAGATTGTCGTGATCGGAGCCGGACACTGGCGCGGCGAAGGCATGGCGCTGGTCGAGGCGATCAGCTGAGCCGACTTAAGGATTCGACGGGGAAACCATGACCGCAATGCGCGACAAATCCGGCAGGCCCGTCGTCGTCGTCACGGGTATGGGCGTCGTGACGTCTCTCGGCTCCGGCAAAACCGACAACTGGGCCAGACTTTGCGCGGGTGAATCCGGCATCAGGACAATCACACGTTTTCCGACCGACGGCCTGAGAACCACGATGGCGGGGACCATCGATTTCGTCCCGGTCGAGCCGTTCACGTCGACCGATCTCTCGGATCGGAGCCGGACACTGGCGCGGCGAAGGCATGGCGCTGGTCGAGGCGATCAGCTGAGCCGACTTAAGGATTCGACGGGGAAACCATGACCGCAATGCGCGACAAATCCGGCAGGCCCGTCGTCGTCGTCACGGGTATGGGCGTCGTGACGTCTCTCGGCTCCGGCAAAACCGACAACTGGGCCAGACTTTGCGCGGGTGAATCCGGCATCAGGACAATCACACGTTTTCCGACCGACGGCCTGAGAACCACGATGGCGGGGACCATCGATTTCGTCCCGGTCGAGCCGTTCACGTCGACCGATCTCTCGGAACGGCTTGCGGATATCGCGACCGAAGAAGCCATCGCCCAGGCTGATATCGGCAGCGCCGGCGATTTTCCGGGCCCGCTGTTTCTCGCGGTCGCCCCGGTCGAACTCGAATGGCCGCAGCGTCACGAACTCGGCCGCCTCATCGGCTCGGATACCGAGATCGACTACGATCAAATACTGCGGGTCAGCGGCGGCGGCGCGTTCAAGCGGTATCACCGCCGCTTCCTGTTCGGCTCCGTTGCCGATCATCTCGCCGACACCTTCGGCACCAAGGGCTCGCCCATCTCGCTCTCGACGGCTTGCGCATCGGGAGCAACTGCAATTCAACTCGGGGTCGAAGCGATCCGCCGCGGCGAGGCCGAGGCAGCGCTGTGCGTCGCGACCGATGGCTCGGTCAATCCCGAAGCGCTGATCCGCTTCTCGCTGCTGTCGGCGCTGTCGACCCAGAACGATCCTCCGCAGGCCGCGGTAAGGCCGTTTTCCAAGAACCGCGACGGCTTCGTGATGGCCGAGGGCGCGGGCGCGCTGGTACTCGAAAGCTTCGAGGCGGCGACTGCCCGAGGCGCGAGAATCCTCGGCATCGTGGCGGGATGCGGCGAGCTCGCCGATTCCTTCCACCGCACGCGCTCGAGCCCCGACGGCAAACCGATCATCGGATGCGTTCGCAACGCGCTGGCAGACGCCGGCGTGACCACCGAGCAGATCGATTACATCAATGCACACGGCACCGGCACGCCCGAAAACGACAAGATGGAATATCTCGGCATCTCAAGCGTTTTCGGCGAGCGCGCCAGGCAGATCCCGGTATCGTCAAACAAATCCATGGTCGGTCATACCCTCTCGGCGGCGGGGGCCGTCGAGGCGGTGTTTTCGCTCCTGACGCTCGAGCACCAACGCATACCGCCGACCATCAACTATGACGTACCGGACCCGGCGATCCCGTTCGATGTCGTTCCCAATACAGCTCGCGATGCGCGCATTACCACCGTGATGTCGAACTCGTTCGGATTCGGTGGTCAGAACGCGTCGCTAATCCTGGCGCGCGAACCGGTGTGACGGCCAGTTCTGATGCCCCCCCTCCTCCTTCGAACCCGCGCCCGACTACGCGACGTGGTCAAACCCGTGAGTGGAGCCGCTATCGGCGCATTGACGATCGGATTGTTGCGAGCGACGCGCTATTTCGATCCGATCAAAACCGCAAATCTGTTCGGCCGGATCACGCAGAAGATCGGACCGATTCTGCGCGAACAGAAGATCGGTCGCGCTAACCTCACCGCGGCCTTTCCCGAAAAGTCATCAGACGAAATCGAGAGGATTCTGACCGGGGTATGGGACAACCTTGGCCGGATCGGCGCGGAGTTCGCTCATCTCGATCACGTCTGGGATCTTGATCCTGACCGCCTTGGAAACGGCCGCGTCGAAATCGAGCCAAAGAGCAAAAAGCTATTTGAGCGACTACGCGACGACGGCAAGCCGGCGCTGATTTTCGCAAGCCACCTCGGCAACTGGGAGCTGCCTGCGGTCGCCGCCGTCGCGCATGGGCTCAATGCGGCAATTTTGTATCGCCGGCCGAACATCGCATCGGCCGATCGCGCAATCGAACAATTGCGTTCCGTCAATATGGGGACGCTGATCCCGGCAGGTCGCGAGGCTCCGTTCAAATTAGCGCAAGCGCTGCAAAACGGTCAGCACGTCGCCATGCTGGTAGACCAGTATTTCACCAACGGCGTCGACGTCACGTTCTTCGGGCGAAAGACCAAGGCTAATCCCACGCTGGCGCGTCTCTTACGGCAGATCGAATGCCCGATCCATGGCGTGCGGATCATCCGCCTGCCGGGCCATCGCTTCCGTGCCGAATTGTCGGACGAGATTACACCGGCGCGGGATGCAAACGGGCAGATCGACGTGCAGGGAACGATGCAGGTCATCACCTCGGTGATCGAAGGCTGGATCCGCGAATACCCCGATCAATGGCTGTGGCTGCACCGCCGCTGGCGCTAGAGCATTTTCCGGCTAGGTGGAATCCGGTTAGCCGCAAGAAAGTGTCCTGCTACCACCCTGTCTTTGCGCGCGTCCAGAGTCTGTTGATCGAACGTTGCGTTGCAGGATCGCGCGAAGTGATGACGAACAGCCGTTTCATCACGGCCTTGTCCGGATAGATCGTTTTATCATTGAAGATTTTCGGATCGATAAGCTTCTGGCTGGCCAAATTGCCATTGGCGTAAGACAGGAAGTCGGAATTCTTCGCCGCGACGTCAGGCCGATAGAGATAATTGATCAATTCATAGGCTTCAGCGACGTTCTTGGCATCCATGGGAATGGCCAGATTGTCGAAGAACATCTGCGCGCCTTCTTTCGGAATCGCATAGCCGATCTCGACACCGTTATGGCTCTCCGCCGCGCGGCTTCGGGCCTGCTTGATATCGCCGGACCAACCGACGACCAGGCAGATCTCGCCAGTGGCAAGGCCGTTCAAATACTCCGAGGAATGAAATTTTCGGACATAGGGCTTGATCTTACTAACGAGAGCCGCCGCCTGTTCGAGATCGTTCTTTTTTGTCGAATTCGGATCGAGGCCCAGAAAGTTGAGCGCCGCAGGCAAGATATCATCCGCGGAATCGAGCATCTGAATGCCGCAGTCCTTGAACTTTGCGAGCTTGTTCGGATCGAAGATGATATTCCAACTATCGATCTTGCCGTCGGGTCCAAGAATGCGCTGCACCGCTTTGACGTTGTAGCCGATGCCGGTCGTACCCCACATGTAGTTCGCGGCATACCGATTGTCGGGATCGTACACTGCGAGCTTCTTCGCCACCTCCGGCCAAGCGGAGGCCAGATTCGGCAGCTTCGACTTGTCCAATTTCCGAAAGGTATTCGCGCCGATCTGACGCTGTAGGAAGTATGCCGTTGGCACCACGACATCATATCCCGACTTGCCGGCAAGGAGCCGCGTTTCGAGCGTCTCATTGGCGTCGAAGGTGTCGTAGACCACCTCGATTCCGGTTTCCTTAGTAAAGGCCTCGAGCACACCCGGCGCGATGTAGTTCGACCAATTGTAGAAATTGACGACTCGCGCGGCGGCATCGGCGCGCGGTGTCGACAACACGCCCAGGCCCAGCGCGAACGCGGCGACAACAGAAATCCATGTGTATCGATTTTGAATCATCGCTTGCATCGTCCTAAAGAGCATGCATCGCGTCGGACAAGCGCTCCAGCGCGCTGTCGAGCGTGGCATCCTTCTTTGCGAAACAGAAACGCACGACCGAGGTGATCGCATCCCGTTCATAAAACGCGGAAACCGGGATCGCCGCGACCTTATAGTCCGTCACGATACGCCTGCAGAAAGCCTGATCGGTTTCATTGAGGCCGAGCGGCGCAAGGTCCACCGTCAAAAAATAGGTTCCCTGTGAGGGCAGTACGGGAAATCCAATGTCTTCAAGACCACGAGTCAGACGGTCCCGGCGTCGCATCAGCTCGCGGCGCATCTCGAAAAAGAAATCGTCGGGCCTGGTGAGGCCGTAGGCAACCGCAGCCTGAAGATTGGGTGCCGTCGTGAAGGTGAGAAACTGATGCACCTTCGCGGTGACCCGCAGCAGCGGCGGCGCGGCGCAGACGAAGCCGATCTTCCAGCCGGTGAGCGAAAATATCTTCCCGGCCGAGCCAATCTTGATGGTGCGTTCGCGCATACCGGGAATGGTGATCAGCGGAAGATGCTCGCGGCCATCGAAAACGACGTGCTCCCAGACTTCATCGCAGATCGCGACCACATCGAACTCCTGGCAAAACCGCGCCAGCAGCTCCAGATCCTCGCGCGGATAGACCACCGCGGCCGGATTGAGCGGATTGTTGAAAAGCACCGCCTTGGTCTTGCGCGTGAAAGCGCCGCGCAGCGCATCTTCCGTGATCCGCCAGTGCGGCGGCTCCAGACGAACCAGGCGCGGAATGCCGCCGGCCTGCCTGATGATCGGGAGATAGGAGTCGTAGACCGGCTGGAAAACGATGACCTCGTCGCCAGGCTCGACCATGGCAAGAATGGCGCTGGTCAACGCTTCCGTGCCGCCAGAGGTAACCATAACCTCGGTCGCCGAATCGACCGAGAGGCCATGCCAATGGTGGTAGTGAGCGGCAATCGCCTGCCGCAACTCCGGAATTCCCATCATCGATGGATATTGATTGTAGCCGTCGAGAACGGCGTCTGCCGCCGCGCGCCGGATATCCTCCGGACCCGGATCGTCGGGGAAACCCTGCCCGAGATTGATGGCATCGTTATCACGCGCAAGCTGCGACATGGTCTCGAAAATGGTAACCGGCAGGTCGGCGAAGACCTTGTTCATCGAGAGCATCAACTCTCAGCCGCCAAGCCGCGTCGGCAATCCTGCCGCCTTCCATCCAAGAATCCCGCCAGCGAGATGCTTGTCGTAAGCAAGGCCTCCCTCCTGCGCCGCCAGCGAAGCAGTCACCGAGCGCTTGCCGGAGCGGCAGGCAAACACGACCTGCTTGCCTTGCGGGTCGGGAATCGCCGCAGGATCAAAGGCCGACAGAGCGACAACGGCCGCGTTCGGAAAGGCCTCCGCCGCGACCTCGTTCGGCTCGCGCACGTCGACCAGCAGGTAGCGGCCATCGGCAATGCCTTTCGATACCTCTTCCGGCGACAAATCGTGAACTACAAAATTCTGATCCGCCAACGCACTCTCCCTTGCGCTTTTGCATTGGGCGTTCGCCCGCCGCTCGTCCGCTTTCCGGCCGCGCAAGGTCGCCCCTTGCGCCCATAAAATCAAGCGCCGCCAGACTCTAAATGATGACTTGTCTAAATGATGACCTGCGTTCCCACCTCGACAACGCGTCCGGTCGGAATCTGGAAATAATCGATCGCATCGTTGGCCGACCGGCTCAGCGCGATGAATAGCCGATCCTGCCAGGCAGGCATTCCCGAGTGCGCGGAAGCCTTCAGCGACCGGCGCGAGACAAAAAACGAAGTCGACATGATATCGAACTGCCAGCCAAGCTTGCGCGCGATCACCAAAGCTTTCGGAACATTCGGCGATTCCATGAAGCCGAAGCGGAGGGTGACGATCGAGAACTTTTCGCTGATGTTTTCCATGCGCACGCGCTCGGTGGGATCGACGCGGGGCGTTTGCGCGGTTTCGATCGTCAGGATGACGTTGTGTTCGTGAAGAACCTTGTTGTGCTTCAAATTGTGTAGAAGCGCAGTGGGCACGAAATTGGGATCGCTGGTCAGAAACACCGCTGTACCCTTGACGATGTGCGGCGGCCGCTTTTCAAGGCTTTGAATGAGATCCTGAAGCGGCACCTCAATACGCCTGGTTTTTTTGATGAGAATCGCCACGCCGCGGCGCCATGTCCATATCAGCACCACCATGGCGATGCCGAACAAAAGCGGCACCCATGCCCCATCAAACAGCTTGAGCAGATTGGCGCTGAAAAACATCACGTCGACAATGACAAGCGGGACGACCAATGCGACCGCGGTCGCTGCATGCCAATTCCAAAGCTTCCGGACGACGACAAAGCCCATGATGCCGTCAGCGACCATCGTGGTGGATACGGCGATCCCGTAGGCGGACGCGAGGCCACTGGAGGTGCGGAATAACAGCACCAACATCAGCACACCGATCAGCAACAGCATGTTGACGCGCGGCAGATAAATCTGACCGGCATGGGCCTCGGATGTGTAGCGCACCTCGAAGCGCGGCAGCAGGCCGAGCTGCACCGCCTGACGGATCAGCGAATAGGCGCCTGTAATGACTGCCTGACTGGCGATCACCGTGGCGGCGGTCGCCAGAATGACAAGCGGCAGGATCAACGGCGCGGGTGCCAGACGGTAGAAGGTGTTGTCGATGGCGTCGGGATGGGCGAGGACCAGCGCCCCCTGTCCGAAATAGTTCAGCAGCAGCGATGGCAACACCAGACAGAACCAGGCCACCTGAATTGGTTTGCGGCCGAAGTGGCCGAGATCGGCGTACAACGCCTCGCCGCCCGTGACCGACAGAAAGACCAGGCCCATGATGACGAGGCCGAGCACACCATGATTAAGCAGGAAGTGAATGGCGTACCAAGGATTCACCGCCAACAGCACATTCGGATCCTCGTGAATGTGCAGAACGCCGAGGACTGCAATCGTCACGAACCACAGCGCCATCACCGGAGCAAACGCCGAAGCAACCCGCGCGGTGCCGTGGCTCTGCACCGCGAACAGCATAATCAGAATCACCACTGTCAGTGGAACGACGTAATCCTCAAGTCCCGGCGCGGCGAGTTTTAATCCTTCGACAGCGGACAACACCGAGATCGCCGGCGTAATCATGGAATCGCCGATGAACATTGAGGCGCCGACCACGCCGAGCGCCAGCAGAAGCAAACTCCGCCGCCCCAGCGCTCGCTGCCCGAGTGCCATCAGCGACAGCGTTCCGCCCTCCCCATTGTTGTCGGCACGCAGCAGCAGGAGAACGTATTTCGCAGTCACGACGATAAAGAGCGACCACAGGATCAGCGACAGCACACCGAGCACGATCGCAGGTGTCACCACGCCCTGTTGCGCGGCGTGATCGACAGCCTCCCGGAAAGCGTACAAGGGCGACGTTCCGATATCGCCGAAGACCACGCCGATGCTTCCGAGCGTTAACGCCCAAAGGCCGCTCGTCTTCGCCGGAGCTTCGCCTTTGGCTCCGGCAATTGGATCGCTAACGGCCATGGTATCGTGCCAACGCTCTGATGATGGTTTTGATCCGGGCTATCGCGCACAAGCACCGGTCCGTCAATCATCGAATAACATTGACAGTCCGCCACCAACCTGCCCGGCGGCCGACAACTTCGTCCGGTAACATAATACTCGCGGCAAATCAGGGTTTCAAATTCGGTGGCAACGGAGGAGGCTCGCGCATCAAGGTAATGGTCACGCGCCGATTTGCCGCCAGTGACGGATCGTCCGGAAACAAAGGCATGCTGTCCGACTTGCCCGATACTGCGAAGATATGACTCGGAGGTAGCCCTTCCCGCTCAAGGATCTGACGAACAACGTTGGCGCGGTCCGCCGACAGGTCAAAGCCGTCATAATCGCTGCGCATTGCGATGAAGTTCGCAGCCGTATGGCCGGTAACTGAGATCCGAAACGGCGTCGCCGCGAGCGGAGCCGCAAGCTTACTGATCAGCATCCGCGTCCGCTCGTAAGGTTGTTTTGAACCCTCCGCGAACATGGACCGGCCATCCTGGTCAACGATTTCCAGGTTGAGGCCTTCCTTGGTTTCCTCGAACATAATGTGTTTGGAGAGCTCTGTCAGTTCCGGCATATCCTGCAGCGCCTGTCGCAGCGACGCGGACGCAAGCGCGAACTCGCGATCCGTCTTGAGGCGAGCGCCGGCAGTCTTGGAACGCTCCTGTTCATCGGGGGTCGGGGTCGTGGAGGTTTCCTCCGGCGGGACGCGCGCGGCGTTCTTCAGCTTGGGCCGCGTCGGCAGCCCATCCGATTCGATGATGCCGGAATATCGCACCTGGGTCTGGGAGCCGAAGGCATCGCGCATCGAGCCCGCGACGATCTTGAGCTTTTGATTATCCATCGTGGAGAATGCGACAAGCATCACAAAGAAGCTCATCATAAGGCCCATCAGATCCGCGAACGTGACGAACCAGCCGTGCCCTCCGCCATGCGCATCGCCGCGCTTCTTTTTGGCCATCGCTGGTTTCCCGACTAGAGCCTTTCCGCTTCTGAAAGAATCAGAAGCGTGGCTCTATGATTTTTGATCTGACGCGTTGTCTTCACGCGAACCGGTATCCATTCTTGAAAACGCCTAGGCTGGAACCGGCTCGCCTTCTTCGTGGCGATGCTTTTCCGGCAAATAGGCCAGCAGCATTTCGCGCACCAGCGCCGGGCTCTTCGAATCCCGGATCATCAGGATGCCGTCTATGATCAAGGTACGATTGGTTTCCTCGTCCAGCAGCTTGCCGTGGAGCTTGTCCGCGATCGGCAGGCAGAACAGGTTGGCGACGAGCGCGCCGTAAAGCGTCGCGAGCAGCGCGGTCGCCATGAACGGCCCCAGCTTGGAAGGATCGGTCATGTTGGCGAACATCTGCACCATGCCGATCAGAGTGCCGATCATGCCGAACGCCGGCGCGCAATCGCCGATTGCGCGGTAGATCTTGCTTCCCTCATCGAGGTGCATGAGAAAATTGTCGCGGTCGCGCTCGAGATTGTCGCGGATGAATTCGAGGTCGTAGCCGTCGGCGACGAAGCGGATTCCCTTGGCGAGGAACGGCTCGTTGGTCTCGACTTTCTCCAGACCTACCGGTCCCTGCTTGCGGGCGATCTCCGCAATCCGCGCCAGCTCATCGACAAGGTCGCGCGCCGACAGCCTGCTCATGGTGAAGGCGAACTTGGCGCCGAGCGGCAGGCCGTGCAGAATCGCACCGAGCGGGAAGCGGATCATCGTCGCAGCGATCGAACCGCCGAAAATGATGATCATCGCATGTTCGCTGACGAACATGTGCAGATCGCCACCCATGAAGATCATCATGGCGACTACGAGCATGCCGAAGGCAAGTCCGGCACCGGTCATGATATCCATGATGAACCCCACGCGTACTCGACCGACCATCCTGGACGGCGGCGCGAACCGTTCTGAGTCACGCCTGGACACCCTAGCTTTTGCGCCATTAAAGACCCGTTACCGGAAAGGTAACTGTTGCCAATGTGTTAACGTCGGACCACAGCAGCTCTAGACAAGAGATCAACGATGCCGTGGTGTCTTGTGCGGTGGCCGCGCAGCCGGTCGGGGAATAGCGCTGGGGACCTATAGTGTTTTCGAGCGAAGCATGTCCTGGGGCTTGACCCGAGGATGGACACCGGTTCGCGTGAAGAAAAACGCGCTAAAGCCCCCGCATCCCATCTTCGATGGATAGATTGCCCGGTCGCCGCCGGCGACCAACGATCACTGAATATTTCCGCTCAAGCGCACAATGGTCCGGCTGCCCGGCTGCTTTCTGCAGGGTTTCTCAATGCGGACGGGAAGACCGGTTGTCTGGCTTGCGCTGCCGGACCGGAATGGTGGGCGAGCCAGCCTCGGCGGATGGCGAGGCTGCTCCCGCAGATAACGGCGCATCGGGAAACGTTTCCTGCACGGCCGCCTTGAGATCCTGATCACGATAGGATTTCCAACCGATCGGAAGGGTCAACAGAAAAATAATGGAGCCGAAGGAGAGGACAACCCAAGGGTAACTGATCAAGAGCGCGATGAAGAATACCACCGACACGAATACCGGCAGCACGAGCTCCGGCTGCACGCGCATCCCGACCGCCTTGCCGGAAAAGACCGGCAGCCGCGACACCATGAGGATCGCTATTAGCAACGTGTAAAACGCCGTTAATACAGCGGGGGGCTGCGGTATGCCGAGAAACGAAAGATAGATCGGCAGAAGCACCGCGATCGCACCCGCCGGCGCAGGAACGCCGGTGAAGAAATTCGCAGCGAAGGCCGGTTTGTTCGGATCATTCATCGTCGCATTGAAGCGGGCGAGCCGCAGGCCGCCGCTGATCGCAAATATCATCGCTGCGATCCAGCCAACATTGCTGAGATCGTGCAACTGCCAGAAGTAGAGGATCAGGCCGGGCGCTACACCGAAATTGACGAAGTCGGCGAGACTGTCGAGTTCGGCGCCGAACTTCGACTGGCCCTTGATCATCCGAGCCACCCGTCCGTCGAGCCCGTCGAGCACGGCCGCGAATACGATGGCCGCGACCGCAAGCTCCATCCGTCCCTCGGTCGAGAGCCGGATCGCCGTTAGTCCCGCGCAAATCGCAAGCAGCGTGATGAAATTTGGCACCAGCATCCGTACCGGGATCGGACGAAACCGGCGGCGGCGCATCTCGGATGATTTCGGGTCGTATGACGTGTGCACGTCCCCCATATAGGAAGGCCTTGCCGGGGCTGCCATCCGCTAGGCACCCCGGCAAGGTACTCAATGGTCAACTGGTTCGAAAGGTCCGACTGCCGTCTGTTTGCTGGAAATCCGCCAACACCGTCTCGCCGGCGACCGCGGTCTGGCCTTCGGACACCAACAATTGCGTCCCCTCCGGCAGAAAGACGTCCAGCCGCGAGCCGAACCGGATCAGCCCGAAGCGTTCGCCCGCTTCGACCGTCTGTCCCTCATGCACGAAAGAGACGATACGGCGCGCAACCAGCCCCGCAATCTGGATCACGCCCACCGGCCCGTTATTCGGCGTTGAGATCACGAGTGCGTTGCGCTCGTTGTCCTCACTCGCTTTGTCGAGTTCGGCATTGATGAATTTGCCCGGGCGATAGGCAATCCGTTCGATCCGCCCCGCGACCGGACTGCGATTAACGTGGCAATTGAACACGCTCATGAAAATCGAAATGCGCTGCAGCGGCATCTCGCCCAGCTCGAGTTCGGCGGGCGGTACAACCGAAGCGATCATCGAGATTCGTCCGTCCGCGGGCGAGACGACAAGGCCCTCTCGGATTGGCGTCACACGGGCGGGATTGCGGAAGAAAAGCGCACACCAAATTGTCAGCAGCGTTCCGATCCAGCCCAGCGGGCTCCAGATCCAGAACAAGATGATGGTGGCCAATGCAAAGCCACCGACGAAGGGATACCCCTTCGGATGAATTGGCGAAATCTGCGCTCGCACGGATCTGGCGCTGGAGCGAACGGATTTCGCGATGGATAGGAGAGTCTGTCGATCTATGGGCATGAGCACCTAATGATATGGAATGAACCTGAGGTGAAGGTGACTTATGAAAACACGATCGACCCTCGATCAGCACCGTTTGGTCCGATGCCTGATTCGGGAGGGTCACCTTGGACCTATTCTACCCCGCCGCGGCGGTTGGCGCCACCAGGGGATCGTCCACAGGAGGTGGGGCGCGATTCGGGGTGCCCTCGTCCTCGCCGATCAGCGCAAGCCTCTCCCGCGCCTCCTCGGCCTCACGTTGCCTATTCCACATGCTCGCGTAAAGACCCTCCGCTGCTAGAAGCTCGACATGGGTTCCCCGCTCGGCAATTCGCCCCCGATCAAGCACGATGATCTCGTCGGCGCCCACAATGGTGGAGAGCCGGTGCGCGATCACCAGCGAAGTCCGGTTGCGCGAGACTCGTTCGAGAGCCTCCTGGATTTCGTGCTCGGTGTGGCTATCGAGCGCCGACGTCGCCTCGTCCAATACGAGGATGGGGGGCGCCTTCAGCACCGTGCGCGCGATCGCCACGCGCTGCTTCTCGCCGCCGGACAATTTTAGTCCGCGCTCGCCGACCTCGGTCTCATAGCCTTTAGGCGACATCCTGATGAAGTCGTCGATTTGCGCCGTTCTGGCGGCAGCCTCGACCTCCTCGTCCGACGCGTCCCAGCGGCCATAGCGGATGTTGTAGCGGATGGTATCGTTGAACAGCACGGTGTCCTGCGGCACCATCCCGATCGCCGCGCGCAAGGACTCCTGCGTAACGTCGCGGATATCCTGACCGTCGATCAGGATACGGCCGCCAGAAACGTCGTAAAGGCGGAACAGCAACCGCGACAGCGTCGATTTTCCAGCTCCCGAAGGCCCTACGATGGCCACCGTTTTTCCCGCAGGTACATCGAACGTCAAACCCTTGAGAATCGGGCGGTCCGGATCGTAGGCAAACCGCACATCCTCAAACCTCACCGACCCCCGCTCGATGCGTAGCGGTTGCGCACCCGTACGATCCTGCACCTCCGCACGGCGGGTCAGCACAGCGAACATCTTTTCGATATCGATGATCGCCTGCTTGATCTCGCGATAGACCATACCCATCAGGTTGAGCGGCTGGTAAAGCTGAATCATCATGGCATTGACCATGACGAAATCGCCCACCGTATGAGTGCCATTGCGCACGCCAAGCGCGCACATAATCATGACGGCCGTCAGCCCGGCCGTGTAGATCACCGCCTGCCCCGCGTTCAGAACCGCCAGCGACGTATAGGTCTGCACGCTTGCCGTCTCGAAGTGCTCCATCGACCGGTCATAGCGCTTTGCTTCACGCGTCTCGGCGCTGAAATACTTTACCGTCTCGTAGTTCAAAAGCGAATCGATCGCCTTGGTGTTGGCATCGGAGTCGGAGTCGTTCATCCGGCGGCGGATTTCGATACGCCATTGCGTCGCCTTGTAGGTGAAGGCCATGTAGACCATGACAGTCACCAGCGTCACCAGAACGTAGCGCCAGTCGAATTGCCAAAGCAGTACGCCCGTGAGCAATCCGACTTCGACCGCCGTCGGAACAAGCTGAAGGATGACGAGCCGCACCATCTCTTCGATGCCGTTGCGACCCCGCTCGAGCACGCGCGTCAACCCGCCGGTCTTGCGTTCGAGATGAAACCGCAGCGACAGCTCGTGCATGTGGACGAACGTCCGATAAGCCAGCCTGCGCACCGCGTGCATCGCGACCTTGGCAAAGATGCCGTCGCGCCATTGGGTTAGCAGCGCCATCAGCACACGGACGGAGCCGTAAGCCAGCGTCATCGCGAGCGGCGACACGATCAGCCACATCGCCCAGTTTTCGGGCTGCACGGGCGCACTCCCTGCGCCGTTCAACGCATCGACCGCCCATTTGAACGTGAAAGGAACGACCAGGGTCGCGACTTTTGCCGCAAGCAACAGCGCCAACGACCATACCACGCGCATCTTCAGGTCGGCGCGGTCTCCGGGCCACATATAGGGCCACAGATGCAAGAGCGCCCTGCCGAGGGTCGCGTTCCGGGTGGGGTCCGCTGAAGGTTTCGCCGGCACGGTTGCCTGATGGAAAGCCGCCTCAGGCATCGCTTAGGCCTGAACCCGGAAATGGCGTCCGCAGCCGCAAATATCGTCTAGTCGAGGTCATATATCCAGGTCATATAGAGCGTTTGGATGCTGCATGCACCCTTACCCGGCAATTCTTTTCGCTACGGAGGCCACCCGCCGGCACTTGACCCCGTGCCGGCAATAGCCGAGCCTTGACGCTGCAATTGTTCTGGGCCACATCGATTCTATGAACACCATCAAAACGGTCTGTGTCTATTGCGGCTCAGGTCCCGGTACAAATCCCAATTTCGTCGAAGCTGCCGTTGATTTTGGTAGAGCTCTTGCCCGGAACAAGGTCGGGCTGGTCTATGGCGGCGGCTCGGTCGGCCTGATGGGCGCCATCGCGACCGCGACCCTCGATCACGGCGGAATCGTCACCGGCATCATTCCGGATTTCCTGACCGCACGTGAACATGCGCTGTCGCGCGTGCAGGAGATGATCGTCACCCGCGATATGCACGAACGCAAGCGCCTGATGTTCGAGCGCTCGGACGCGTTCGTCGCTCTGCCAGGCGGGGTCGGCACGCTGGAGGAGCTGGTTGAGCAGCTCACCTGGCAGCAGCTCGGACGACACAGCAAGCCGATCATGCTGGCAAATGTCGACGGTTTCTGGGAGCCGCTGCTCGCTCTGCTCGCTCATATGAGGGATACCGCCTTCATCCGACCAACGCTCGCAGTGAATGTCCTGCAGGCCGACCGCGTGGAGGACATCCTGCCGAAACTCCGCATCGCCGCGAGCGGCACGCTGGACTCGAAACACATGCCGGCCGACGTCGCCGACCGGCTATAACTAAACGGCAACGGGATCGTTTACGGTGACGCGCCGGACTTCACCAGCTTGTAAAAAACCGAATCCATCAGGGCCTGAAACGACGCATCGATGATATTGGGCGACACGCCGATCGTGGTCCAGCGCTCGCCCTCCTCGTCCTCGCTCTCAAGCAGTACCCGCGTCACGGCTTCCGTGCCCCCGTTGAGGATACGCACGCGATAATCGATCAGCTTCAGCCCCTCGATGTATTTCTGATATTTGCCGAGATCCTTGCGCAAGGCGACATCGAGCGCGTTGACAGGACCGTTACCTTCGGCAGCCGAAATCAGGGGCTGGCCGTCGACCCTGACCTTCACGACCGCCATCGCAACAGTGATGCGCTGACCGTGGGAATTGTAGCGCTGCTCGACGTTGACATCGAACTGCTCGACGTCGAAATACTCCGGCACGCGGCCGAGCGTGCGCCGCGCCAAGAGGTCGAACGACGCGTTCGCGGATTCGTAGGCGTAGCCCGCCGCCTCGCGCTCCTTCATCTCCTGGATCAGCCGCCCGAGCTTCGGATCGTTCCTGTCGAACGCGATGTTGGCGCGCTCAAGTTCGGCAAGCACGTTTGAACGGCCGGCCTGATCCGATACCAGCACCTTGCGGCGGTTGCCGACCGATTCCGGCGGGACATGCTCGTACGTCGCAGGATCCTTGAGGATCGCAGACGCATGAATGCCGGTCTTGGTAACGAACGCGCTTTCGCCGACGTAGGGCGCATGCCGGTTCGGCCCGCGGTTGAGCATATTGTCGAGCGTGCGCGACGCCTGCGTCAGAGCCGCAAGCCGATCCTCGGTTACCCCGATGTCGAAGAGGTCGGCGAATTCTTTCTTTAACTTCAACGTCGGTATCAACGAACAGAGATTGGCATTGCCGCAACGTTCGCCGAGGCCGTTCAAGGTGCCCTGAATCTGCCGCGCCCCTGCGCGCACCGCGGCAAGGGAATTGGCGACCGCCTGCTCGGTGTCATTATGGGCGTGGATACCGAGATGGCTGCCGGGGACGTGCCTCGTCACCTCGCGAACCGTCGCCTCGATCTCGTTCGGCATGGTGCCGCCATTGGTGTCGCACAGCACCACCCACCGCGCGCCGGACTCGTAAGCCGCCATGGCACAGGCCAGCGCGAACACCGGGTCTTCCCTGTAGCCGTCAAAAAAGTGCTCGCAGTCCACCATGACCTCGCGGCCAACTGCCTTGGCTGCCTTCACGCTGTCGCGGATCGACGCCAGATTTTCGTCGTTCGTGGTTCCGAGCGCGACCCTGACCTGATAGGCGGACGATTTCGCGACAAAGCAGATCGCATCCGCCTCGGCCGCGATCAGCGCGGCCAACCCGGGATCGTTGGAGGCCGATCGGCCAGGACGGCGTGTCATGCCGAAAGCGGTGAAACGCGCGTGACGAAGCGTTGGCTTCTGCGAAAAAAACTCGGTATCGGTCGGATTGGCGCCGGGATAGCCGCCCTCGACATAGTCGATGCCGAGATCGTCCAGCATCTTCGCGATCACCTGCTTGTCCTGCAACGTGAAATCGACGCCGTTGGTCTGGGCGCCGTCCCGCAACGTGGTGTCGAACAGATAGAGGCGTTCGCGGCTCATGCCGCCCCTCCCTCCGCCAGCGTTTTCTTCATCGTGGTATTGGCCAGCCACTCGTCGCCGATCGTCACCGAATTGCGTTGCATCGCGACGTAGCCGCGCTTGGCGAAGAATCGCTCCGCCGTATCGCTGGCTTCCACGGTCAGCGCCGTGGCGCCGCGCGCGCCGGCAAGCTTCTCGAGCGCATCGCACAGCGCGGTCGCGACCCCATGCCTCGCCGCGCTCGGATGCACATAGAGCATGTCGATGTGATCGGCGCCCTTGAGCGACGCAAAGCCAACCGGCGAACTCTGAAGCGTCGCCACCAGCGTCAGTTCGCGCGCGAGCCGCGCGCCGAATTTGTCCTCATTATCCGCAGCGGCAACCCAGGCGATCTGCTGCGCCTCGCTGTAGTCATCGCCGGTCAGCTCCTCCACGCTGGCGACAAAGATCGCCGCCAGCACGGGAACATCGGCGGGCAGCATCGGCCGCAGCGCAGGTTTGGGAAGCGCCTGTCCCATCGCGTCAAAATACTCCGAACAGACGGACGACCAGCACGACCGCCGCGACAATCACCGCCCACTTGATGAAAATGTAATAGCGCCAGTGTTTCGGAAATGGCGTCTCCGGCTTGGTCATCGCGCGATCTCCCATGTCGTCACCGGCTTGCCGTCGGCGTCCTTACCGTCCTTCAGGACAACGCCCATCGCAGCGAGTTCGTCGCGTATGCGATCGGATTCGGCGAAGTCTTTTCGCTTTCTTGCCTCAAGGCGAGCGGCCACTAATTCATCGACGTTCGAACCTGCTTGCTGCTCCTGCGATCGCAGCCAACGCGCGTATGAAAATACGTCGATACCAATGGACAATAGCGCTTGATCAAAATCGTCGTCGTACTTGAGTTCACCAACCCTCGAGACCATCAACGGAGTATTCAGATCATCAACGAGCGCCTCTAATATTTCCGGTGAGAGATTCAGTTGACCCGATCGTTCTTTCGCCGCCATTCCGCGACGCACATAATCAAACTGTTTTATTTTACCGCAGATGCGACGAAGAATAGTTTCACTTTCTTCCAAAGCCTTGGTCGTCCAATCGATCGGCTGGCGATAGTGGGTACGTAACATATTCAGCCGTAACACCTCACCCGGCCACTTCCGTCCACCAAACTTCTCCGTGGTCAAAAGCTCATTGATCGTCACGAAGTTGCCGAGACTCTTCGACATCTTCTCGCCTTCGACCTGCAGGAAGCCGTTGTGCATCCAATAGTTCGCCATCGCGTGCGCGCCGTGGGCGCAGCGCGATTGTGCGATCTCGTTTTCGTGGTGAGGAAAGATCAGGTCGAGGCCGCCGCCGTGGATATCGAAGACCTCGCCGAGATAGGCCGCGCTCATCGCCGAGCATTCGATGTGCCAGCCCGGCCGTCCCCTGCCCCACGGGCTGTCCCAGCCCGGCTCGTTATCCGACGACAGTTTCCACAGCACGAAATCGGCCGGGTTCTTCTTGTGCACGTCCACCGCGACTCGCGCGCCGGCCTTCTGCTCATCCAGCCTGCGGCCTGACAGCAGCCCGTAGTCCGGCATCGACTGCACGTCGAACAGCACCTCGCCGCCGGCCTCATAAGCATGGCCGCGCGCGATCAGCTGCTTGATCAGCGTCACCATGTCGGCCTTGCCGTCGGCGCGCGGAGCCACGAATTCGGTGGCGCGCGGCTGATGCGTCGGCGGCAGGCAGCCGAGCGCGGCGACATCGGCCTGAAACTGCGCGGCCGTCTTTTCGGTGACCTCGCGGATCGCCTCGTTCAGCGGCAGGCCCGGAAAATCCCGCCCCGCGCGGTCGTTGATCTTGTCGTCGACGTCGGTGATGTTGCGGACGTAGGTGACATGGTCGGTGCCGTAGATGTGTCGCAGCAGCCGGAACAGCACATCGAATACGATGACCGGCCGCGCATTGCCGATATGGGCAAAGTCGTAGACGGTCGGACCGCAGACATACATCCGCACGTTCGACGGATCGATCGGCGTGAAAACACGCTTTTCCTTAGTCAGCGTATCGTAAAGACGCAGTTCCATAGAATCCCGCTCCAAACCGCCGGGCGTCCAGTGCTCTATTGTGAGAAAAGACGGCCTCGGCCAGCGAATCGCTAGCCCGTAATCTCGCGGCAAATGCCACAAATGGCGAGGAAACCGTTCATTCCGGTCAACATGGAACAGCCGGGGTACATCGTCAAGTTGCGCCCCATAAACGCCTTATTTCGCCGCGAAATCGCCCCGTATTCCCCGTGGCGAACTCCGCCATCACCTTCTCCTTTTCCCGGCCCATTATGCATATTCTCCCCGCAGTTCGGGTTTTTCCCGTCATTCTGGCAGGCGTGGCTCTCTTTGCAGCCACCGCATGCGCCGACAGCCGCATCTTCATCATTGCCAACCACGCCGACGGGTATGGCGTTGACCAGTGCCTTGCCCAAGGCGAAAGCTGCGGAGCCCACGCCGCGCATTCCTACTGCCGGTCACGCGATTTTGCACAGGCCATCGCTTACAGACGCGTCCGGCCTGACGAGATGACGGATTCGATTCGAGGGTCCACAAATTCCTGCCGGCACAGCGGCTGCAACGAGTACGTCGCAATTACCTGTCAACGTTAACGCGCCGATTCATAGCAGGAAAAGCCTGTGTCGCACCAAGGCCGCCACACTCGCGCCCCGGAAACGACGTGACGCTGCCGCGAGAAGCGGATAAGACACGGCCACGCTGGCGAACGGCCATCTAAGTAACGCATCCAGCCTGCACCATCAGCGTGTCGCAACGCAATCAGGCTCGCTGGTTGCGGAAAGATCATCGCGATGGGCTCGTTGTGCGGAAGACAGTTCCTCTTCGTAGAGCAAATTTGCAGAATCGCTCCGGGATCGCTCTGATGGCGGATCATGCCTGACCTTTCCTTTGCCCGCACGATAAGAATATTGGCTTGCGCCGTCGGCATTGCGGGCGCGGCCGCCGATACCTTGGCGCAAGGCGTTCCGCCAGGGGTCAATCCGATTTGCCCGCGGCTCGAGGCGCAGCTCGCAAGCATCGACCGCGGCGGCACTGATCCTGCGCGAGCCGGACAGATCCGGCGCTATGAGGAGGCAGCAGGCCGGCAACAGGCCGAGCTCGAACACGTCATTGCGCAAGCGAGGAGCACGGGCTGCGACAGTTCAGGATTCTTTCAGCTCTTCAACGCCCAGTCGGCGCAATGCGGACCGATCACCCACCAGATCCAGCGCATGCGGACCAACCTCCAGCAGATCACCACCAACCTGGAGCGGCTGCGGGCCGGCAACGGCGCCAGCCCCGAGCGCGACAGTCAGCGCCGCTCCGTGCTGATTGCACTGGCCCAGAACAATTGCGGCCCGCAATATGCGGCAGCCGCGAGGAACCAGGGTTCCTTCTTCGACGACCTGTTCGGCAACCACTCCGACAATCAGACGATCCTGCCGCCGGTCGATTCGGGCGCGCAATCTGGAACCTATCGGACCGTCTGTGTACGTTCGTGCGACGGTTTTTACTTTCCGATCTCGTTCGCCACCACTCCGAGCCGGTTTCCCGACGACGAGCGGACCTGCAAGAATCTTTGTCCTGCGGCAGACGCTGCTCTCTACGCGTATCGTAATCCCGGCGAGGACATGAATCAGGCCGTCTCTACCAGCGGGCAGCCTTATTCGTCGTCGCCGAACGCATTTCGATACCGCCAGGAGTTCAATCCGTCGTGCTCGTGCAAGGCTGCGGGCCAGACATGGGCGGAAGCGTTGAAGGGACTTGACGACAAGGCGACGGCCGCCCAGCAGGGCGACATCATCGTCACGGAAGACGGCGCGCGGAAAATCTCACAGCCGACCGGAGACAAAGGTTCGCAAAAGAAAAACTCAGCGGCGAAAGCCGATGCACCCCAGACCAGCCCCGCGGATACTGCGCCGACCGCCTCCACACCCTCGAACAAGCCGATCCGGTCGGTGGGGCCAACGTTCATACCCGCGCATTAGAGCTGGATGAAAATTGGATGGCAGTTTCCCATTTGCGCTGGCGCGGCCCTTCGGGGCGGGGTCATACTCTGATTTCAGCCGTCATCCCTCGAAGGCTTCCGCCGAAACCGTCCCGGACCGCGAGACGAGATTCTCATCCGGTGCCGGCAATGGTTTACCGGAATCGCGAAACCGGTTGGTGATCGGATAGCGCCGGTCGCGGCCGAAATTTCGGCGCGTGACCTTGACGCCCGGCGCCGCCTGGCGACGCTTGTATTCGGCGGCGGTCAGCAAGCGGTCGACTCGCACGACCACATCGCGGTCGAACCCTTCCGCGACGATCGATGCCAGCGGCTCATCCCGCTCGACCAGCCGCTCGAGAATCGCGTCGAGTAGCTCATAGGGCGGCAGCGAATCCTGATCTAGCTGGTTCTCACGCAACTCGGCCGTCGGCGGCCTCGCGATGATGCTGGGCGGGATCACCTCGCCCGATGGACCAAGCGCGCCGTCCGGCTTCCACGCGTTGCGCAGGCTTGCCAGCCGGAACACCTCGGTCTTGTAGATATCCTTGATCGGATTGAAGCCGCCGTTCATGTCACCGTACAGCGTGGCATAACCCACCGACATTTCCGATTTGTTGCCGGTGGTCACCACCATCGCACCCAGCTTGTTGGACATCGCCATCAGAAGCGTGCCGCGGGCGCGAGACTGCAGGTTCTCCTCCGTGATATCGCGGGGGAATCCCGCGAACGTGCCCGAGAGAATCTCCTCGAAACCATTCACTGCCGGCGCGATCGGCAGCACGTCGTAGCGAATGCCGAGCGCCTTTGCGAGCGTCGCAGCATCGTCGAGCGAGACCTGCTCGGTAAAGCGGAACGGCAGCATGACACCGTGGACGCACTCCGCTCCAAGAGCATCGACGGCGATGGCCGCGCATAAGGCCGAGTCGATGCCGCCCGATACGCCGAGCAGCACGCCGGGAAATCCGTTCTTCCGCACGTAGTCGCGCAAGCCCAACACACACGCGGCATAGTCCGCTTCGTCACCGTCGATCTGGGGGGCGACAGGTCCGTTGCAGTGCCATCCTGCCGCGGACCTGGTCCATTGCAGGGTGATAATGCTTTCTTCGAAGGCTGGAAGCTGGGCCGCCAACGAGCGATCGGCATTCAACACAAAAGAAGCGCCGTCGAACACCAGTTCGTCCTGACCGCCGACCTGATTGAGATAAACCAGCGGCAGATCGCTCTCTGTCACGCGCGCGACCGAGATCGACAGCCTGATGTCGCTCTTGCCTTTTGCATAGGGCGAGCCGTTGGGAACGACAAGAATTTCCGCGCCGGTCTCCGCCAGGCACTCGACGACGTTCTCGTACTCGGCGGATTCCTCGACCCAGGTATCTTCGCAAATCGGCACGCCGATCCGTACGCCCCGAATTTTCAGGGGTCCTCCGACCGGCCCCCGCGCGAATACGCGCTTTTCGTCGAATACGCCGTAGTTCGGCAGATTGACCTTGAAGCGGATCGCCGCGACCCGCCCCTCATCCAGCAGCGCATACGCATTATAGAGTTTGCCGCCATCGACCCATGGCGTACCGATCAGCATGGCCGGGCCGCCGTCGGAGGTCTCCCGCGCGAGACCTTCGATCGCCTCGCGGCAGGCAGCCTGGAACGCTGGCCTCAGAACCAGATCCTCGGGCGGATAGCCGGCAATGAACAGCTCCGGAAGCGCCACCAGCGCGGCCCCGTCGGCCTTGGCCTGGGCACGCGCCGCGCGAGCCTTGGCGGCATTGCCGGCAATGTCTCCAATCGTCGGATTCAATTGGCCGAGCGTGATCTTGAAGGTTGTTTCGGTCATGGACGCTTGTTACCCGCCCGGCGTCTCAGAAACCAGAGACCGCCGGAATAGGTTTCACCTTTCCGTTCCGATCGTGCCTCAGCAACTCGGCAATGAGGAATGCCATGTCGATCGACTGCTCGGCGTTCAGGCGCGGATCACAGACGGTGTGATAGCGGTCGTTAAGATCCTCGTCCGTGATCGCGCGCGCGCCACCGATGCACTCGGTGACGTTCTGCCCGGTCATCTCTAGATGAACGCCGCCGGCGTGCGTGCCCTCCGCGGCATGAATACTAAAGAACGACTTGACCTCCGACAGGATGCGGTCGAACGGACGGGTCTTGTAGCCGCTCGTCGACGTGATGGTGTTGCCGTGCATCGGATCGCATGACCACACGACAGCACGGCCCTCGCGCTTCACCGTGCGGATCAGTTGCGGCAGATAATCGGCCACCTTGTCCGAGCCGAAGCGGCCGATGAGCGTCAGGCGACCCGGTTCATTCTCAGGGTTTAGCACGTCGATCAGCTTCAAAAGTTCGTCCGGCTTGAGCGACGGGCCACACTTCAGCCCGATCGGATTCTTGATGCCGCGGAAATACTCGATGTGGCCATGATCAAGCTGGCGGGTGCGATCGCCGACCCAGATCATGTGGCCCGACGTCGCGTACCAGTCGCCGGTCGTGGAATCGACCCGCGTCAAGGCCTGCTCGTAACCGAGCAGCAGCGCTTCGTGACTGGTATAGATGTCGGTCGACCGCAGTTCCGGGTGGCTCTCAAGGTTGAGCCCGCAGGCGCGCATGAAATTGAGCGCATCGAAAATAAGATCGGCCAATTCCTTGTAGCGGCGCGACTGCTGGGAGTCCTTCAGAAAACCAAGCATCCACTGATGCACGCTGCCAAGATTGGCAACCCCCCCGGTCGCGAAGGCACGCAGCAGGTTTAGCGTCGCCGCCGACTGCCGATAAGCCATGATCTGACGATGTGGATCGGGTATTCGCGACTGTGCGCTGAACGCAATGTCGTTCACGATGTCGCCGCGGTAGCTCGGCAATTCGACGCCGTCGATCTTCTCCATCGGAGATGAGCGCGGCTTGGCAAACTGGCCGGCAATCCGGCCGACCTTCACAACCGGCAACGCGCCGGCATAAGTCAGAACCACCGCCATCTGTAGCAGCACACGGAAGAAGTCGCGGATGTTGTTGGCGCCGTGCTCGGCGAAGCTCTCGGCGCAGTCTCCGCCCTGCAGTAAAAATGCCTCGCCGTTTGCGACTCGGGCCAAGGCTTTCTTCAGATTGCGCGCCTCACCCGCAAACACCAGCGGCGGAAACGTAGCAAGCTGCGCCTCGACTTCGCCCAATACCTTCGTGTCCGGATAAACCGGAACCTGCTGCACGGGCTTGGTGCGCCAGCTATCGGGTGCCCAGCGCTCGGACATAAGGTCAACTCCTGAGCAAAAACCGTCACTTAACGGGAATGAAGACCGGTATATACACTCACCGGCCGGGCCGCGCCAGTTGGCATTAAGTTTTGCCGCACAAGGCGTTGTGATAAAAGGAATACTTTCTTCCGACTTATCGAGAAAGACCCCGATCCTGATCGGCGTCGGACAACAGTTGCTTTCAGGTATGTCGCCGGATCAAAGTCCTCAATACCCACGGGGTTTGGTCCGAACGTTCACTCGCTGCTTTTACGCACATGGCGTTCAGTGGGCGTCCGCATCGTCACGAGTTCTTCGGCCGCGGTGGGATGCAACGCCATGGTGGCGTCGAAATCGGACTTGGTCGCCTTCATTTTGATCGCAATGCCGAGAACCTGCACCATCTCGGCCGCGCTATCGCCGACGATGTGGCAACCCAGCACGCGATCCGTCGTCGCATCCACGACAAGCTTCATCAGGATATGGGTATCGCGACCAGACAATGTCGCTTTCATCGGACGGAAGGTCGTCTTGTATATATCGACGTGGGTGAACTGCGCGCGAGCCTGCGCCTCGGTCAAACCTACCGTGCCGACCTCGGGCTGGGAAAAGACCGCAGTCGGAACATCCGCATGATCCACGCGCGTGGGCTTGTTCCCGAACACCGTATCCGCAAACGCGTGCCCTTCCCGGATGGCAACCGGCGTCAGGTTGAAGCGATGCGTCACATCGCCGACCGCATGGATATGCGGTACGTTCGTTTGCGAAAAGCCGTCAACGGCAATGCCGCCGTTCTCCGGGTTGATGGCAACGCCCGCCTTCTCGAGGCCGAGATTTGCAACGTTCGGATGCCGGCCGATCGCAAACAGCACCTGATCGGAGGCAATGCTCGACTCGTTCGATAAATGAGACGTGAACTCGTCGCCGTGCCGATCGACCCTTTCGACGACGCAACCCGTCAGGATCGTGATGCCGTTCTTTTCCATTTCGGCGCGGACATGAGCGCGGACGTCATCGTCGAAGCCGCGCAGGATATTATCGCCGCGATAGATCAGGGTCACATCGCTGCCGAACCCGGCAAAGATGCAGGCGAACTCGAGAGCGATATATCCGCCGCCCTGAATCGCAATTCGCTTCGGTAGCTCCGCGAGATGAAACACCTCGTTGGAAGAAATTACGTGCTCGATGCCGGGAATGGCACGTCCGTGGTTGGGCGCGCCCCCTGTTGCGATCAACACATGCTTCGAACGGATCGTCTCACCAGTCGTTAGTCGGAGCGTGTGCGCATCCTCAAAGACCGCCCTCGTCTTGACGACCCGCACGCCCGCCTTCTCGAGGGTAGACGTGTAAGCCGCCTCGAGCCGGGCGATCTCCTTGTCCTTGTTAGCGATCAGCGTCGGCCAATCGAACGTTGCTGACGAAATCGACCAGCCAAAACCGGCGGCATCCTCGATGTCGTGGCGGATATGAGAGCCGTAGACCAATAGCTTCTTCGGCACGCACCCCCGGATGACGCAGGTGCCGCCCATCCGGTATTCTTCCGCAATCACGACGCGCGCGCCATACCCGGCGGCGATGCGCGCGGCGCGAACGCCGCCCGACCCACCGCCTATGACGATCAGATCGACGTCGAAATCAGCCATGCTGAGGAGCTAGCCGAACTCAGATTTCCTTGCCGCGCTTGCGCATTTCCGCACGAAATTCGCCATTGACGACATCGGCGAACTGCTGCGCCCATTCGTTCATGTACTTCATGCTCGCTTCGATCGCCTTGGGCTCCTCTGTGATCAGCTTTTGCCCCAGCGCAGACTTGTAGAACGTGACAAGGTCCTTCAACTCCTGCTCCGTGAAATGACTGGCATAAATCTTTGCCATGCCGTCGCCGATTTCCTTCTCACGGCCCGCCAGCGACTTTGCAACGATCAGGGCAACCTCGTTGAGATCCTTCTGATAGTTCAGGTTGGCTTGAAGCAGCGTGGTCTTGGTCCGCTCGACCATGCCCGGAATGGCATTTGCGTATATCGCCCCCGCGTGCTTCAGCGTCAGAAGTTCCTTGGCCGAAGCGACGGCGGCGGCCGTCGGCTGGCTGGCTTGCTGAGCTTGTGCAAGGGCTGGGAACGCCAGCGCCACGGCAAGACAAGCTGCTGGCAGAAACTTTGAAAGACACCTCATCTCAATTCTCCTTATTGCGGCGCTATCGCCGCTCGACAATGCGAATTCCCTGCGCACCCGCCAGCATCGCCACGCCTGCCAGGCCAATGAAAAGGCCGTGTTCGACGACGCCAGGTATCGGATTCAACAGTCCGGCCAGATAGGATGCATCGGGTATTTGCCCAAGATGGGCATCAAAAATCCAGTGGCCGCCATCAGTGACGAAAGCATGACCATCCGGTCCCTTTCTGATGACCAGTTCACCCGAAACGCCGGCTTTTGCAAACACCTCCGTAATCGCACGTCGCGTTGCGGCGAGCCCGAACGGAATGACTTCGATCGGCAGGGGAAAGCGGCCCAGCCGCGCCACCCACTTTGTCTCATCCGCGATTACGATCATGCGGTCCGACGCTGCAGCCACGATTTTCTCGCGCAGAAGCGCCCCGCCGCCACCCTTGACCAGATTTAGATCGGGGTCGATTTCGTCGGCGCCATCGACCGTCAGATCGAGCCTGTCGAGGTCGTCCAGGGTGGTCAAGGGAATGCCGCACCGCTCCGCGTCGGCTCGCGTGACCTCTGATGTCGGCACGCCCACAACTTTCAACCCGTCGCGCACGCGCTCGCCCAAAAGCTCGACAAAGTGCTTGGCGGTAGATCCCGTTCCGAGACCCAGTCTCATGCCGTCCTCGACATATTCAAGGGCACGCGCCGCAGCCTGTCTTTTCAATGCATCCAACGTCATGAGGACCTCGATCTTGCGCGGCCTCGCCCTCGCTGCGAGGCATTTCCAGGATGGTTACTAGCGGCGTTTGGCCGGAAGGAACAGGGCGTCGGGTGTTTTTCGTAGCCTTCCGAGAGCCGAGGCCAGCCGCACTTCACCCTTGCATGTCCGACGGGAGGCGGGTACCGATCCACCATCATGACATCTTCCCCTCCTCCCATGGTCGTGTTCGACCTCGACGGGACGCTGGTTGATACCGCGCCCGATCTCGCCGCCGCGCTCAACTTCGTCCTCGACCGCGAGGGCCTGCGCACCGTGTCGTTGCCGACAGCCCGCTCGATGATTGGCGCAGGGGTTCGCCGCATGATCGAACGTGGCCTTGAGCATGAGGATCGCTCGGCGACACCCGATGAGGTCACGCGGATGATGGGCGACTTCATCGACTACTATACGGCGCATATCGCCGACGCATCGCGTCCGTTTGAGGGACTTATCGAGGCGCTCGACGAGTTGTCGGCGCGAGGACATTGTTTCGCCGTCTGCACCAACAAGCTGGAAGCGCTTGCCAAGCTGCTGCTGGACCAACTGGGGTTGAGTTCGCGGTTTTCTGCAATCTGTGGCGGTGACACCTTCGGCGTGTCCAAACCAGATCCCGCGATCTTGCGGCAAACCATCGCGCAGGCGGGGGGCAACCCCCAAACCACCATTATGGTTGGTGACGCAGGTCCCGACATAGGGGTGGCGCGCCGGGCTGGAATCCCCGTTATCGGGGTCACATTCGGCTATACCGAAGTCCCGGTCGCAGAACTCAAACCCGACCGTGTTATCAGCCACATGAGGGAGCTGCCGGACGCAGTCGCCGCACTGCAAGCTGCGACTCTGAACGTAACCAGCTGATCAATCGGTCCGGTCGAGCTGGTCTGAGATATATCGCGATTGAGGCCGTAGCGGGCGATCTTCCCCGCCACACGGTCCAGCCGGCGATGGTGGGACGGTTCGCCGCCTCGAGGGATCACGCGCCGTCTCGGCCTGCACTGGTGCGTTAATCTCAATGGATTTCTTGCGCACCGCAGCAGAGCCGGTACATTGTGCCCC
The DNA here is from genome assembly GCF_031453995.1 of Nitrobacter vulgaris. Classification (NCBI taxonomy): domain Bacteria; kingdom Pseudomonadati; phylum Pseudomonadota; class Alphaproteobacteria; order Hyphomicrobiales; family Nitrobacteraceae; genus Nitrobacter; species Nitrobacter vulgaris. The sequence goes on from NZ_JAVDPZ010000031.1 coordinate 38,124, forward strand.
GGCCAGAACACGCCTACATTAGAAAAGAAACAAATACCTCCTACGCCGTTGCAACAAGGCAAATGAAATGACCGGTTGTTCTGCCCCCGCCGAGACTTCGGGCTCCCGGAAAATGGTCGACCCGTTCGGCCGAAACATCAGCTATTTGCGCGTGTCGGTCACGGATCGCTGCGACCTTCGCTGCTTTTATTGCATGTCCGAGGATATGACTTTTTTGCCCAAGGCGGATCTGCTCACGCTGGAGGAGCTTGATCGTCTGTGTTCGGCTTTCATCGCCAAGGGCGTGCGCAAGCTGCGGCTGACAGGTGGGGAGCCGCTGGTTCGCCGTAACGTGATGTCGTTGATCCGCTCCTTGTCTCGCCATCTCGGGACAGGGGCGCTGAAGGAGCTGACACTCACGACAAACGGATCGCAATTGGCCCGTTTCGCGAACGAGCTTAAGGATTGCGGCGTGCGACGGATCAACGTGTCGCTCGATACGCTTGACCCTGCCAGATTTCGTGAGATCACGCGCTGGGGCGACATCCAGAAAGTCATGGCAGGCATTGACGCTGCACAAGCCGCGGGGCTCGCGGTCAAGATCAATGCGGTTGCGCTCAAACACCTGAACGAGGACGAAATTCCATCTCTGATGGAATGGGCGCACAGTCGAGACATGGCGCTGACTCTCATCGAAGTCATGCCGATGGGCGATATCGGCGCATCCCGCGCCGATCAGTACCTGCCGCTATCCATGCTGCGCGCTCGGCTCGAAGGTCAATACACCCTCACGGACCTCGATGACAGTACAGGCGGTCCCGCCCGCTACGTTCGAGTCAGTGAGACCGGCGGCAAACTTGGCTTCATCACGCCGATGACCCACAATTTCTGCGAATCCTGCAACCGCGTCCGTATCACCTGCACCGGCACCCTGCATACCTGCCTCGGACACGAAGACGCCTCCGATTTGCGCCGGCCGCTCCGCGCATCACCCACCGACGATCTGCTGTACGAAACGATCGATCGCGCCATCGGCCTCAAGCCGAAAGGCCACGATTTTATTATCGACCGTCACAACCGTCCGAGTGTAAGCCGTCACATGAGCGTAACTGGCGGGTAGCGATTTAGACATTCGCCCGTCTGGCCGCATCCCGAAGCGAAGGTTGGCGGACCTGCCTTGACGGTATCGGTGATTCATTATGCGTGGGGCTTGATCCGAAACCCCATGCCCGCAATGACATTTTCAAAGGCTTCTATCCAAGTCGTGATTTCCTGGAACCTTCGCTTCTGACGAAATCAGAAGCTGCTCCATGTCTCTCATCTAACGCGTTTTCTTCACGCGAGCCGGTATCCACTTCGCTCGAAAACGCTATAACCGCTCAGCGGTCCGCCACACCCCAAAACCATCAACGGCCCGGTTGACTGCGGCAACGTAGCATTGGAATGGTGCGACGCCCTTCATAGCCAGCATCCGACAGGCCGCCGTATTCCACAATCTGGCACAAACAACCGCTGTTGCGGCTTCGGAGAGATGCCTTCTGAAGTCCGGCTTCAGTGATCGCGGTCGGCAGCCGCCAGGAGGAATTGATGCGTCCGTTACTGGCGCTTAGCACGGCCATCGACCGGCTCAATGAAAAGGTTGGGTACGTATGCAATATCCTTGTGCTGCTTGCCGTGCTGGTGAGTGCCGGGAATGCGATGATCCGATATGCCTTCGACTACAGCTCGAACAGCTGGCTCGAATTGCAGTGGTACATGTTCGCCATCCTCGTAATGTTCGGTGCATCTTATACCTTCAAACGCAACGAACACGTCCGCGTCGAGATCTTCTATCTGTTCCTGTCCGAGCGCGGCAAGCTCTGGCTTGATCTCATCGGAACCCTTTTTCTTCTCATTCCGACCTGCCTGTTGCTCAGCTACCTGTCTTGGCCTTTCTTCATGCAGTCTTATGCGATTGGCGAAATGTCAGGAAATGCCGGTGGTCTCGTCCGCTGGCCGATCAAGCTCGTCGTCCCCCTCGGATTCATCATGCTCGCGCTTCAAGGTGTCTCGGAAGTGATTAAGCGGGTCGCGGCGCTACTCGGCGTTGTCACGATCGATGCGACGTACGAGAGACCGACTCAATGATCACGCTGGAAATGATGCCGCCGATGATGTTCGGCGGCCTGGTTCTGGCGATGTTGATCGGCTTTCCGGTCGCCTTCACATTGGCTGCGGTGGGGCTCTCGTTCGGATTCCTTGCGATCCATCTTGGCTTCTTCGATCTGAATTTCCTTCAGGCCATACCAGGGCGCGTGTTCGGGAGCGTGCTGTCTAACGAGTTGCTGCTCGCGATTCCTTTTTTTACGTTCATGGGATCGGTGCTTGAGCGCTGCGGCCTCGCGGAGGACATGCTCGACTCGATGGGCCAGTTGTTTGGACCAATCCGCGGTGGCCTTGGCTATTCGGTCATACTTGTCGGGTTCATCCTTGGCGCCATCACCGGCACGGTCGCTGCTCAGGTGATCGCCATGGCGCTCATCTCGATGCCCGTGATGATGCGGTATGGCTACAACATTCGCTACATCACGGGCGTGCTGGCAGCATCCGGCACCATCACTCAACTCGTTCCGCCTTCCCTGGTGCTGATCGTCCTGGCCGATCAACTCGGAAAATCGGTCGGCGACATGTATCTCGGCGCGTGGGGGCCTTCGCTGTTTCAGATCATGCTGTTCGCCGGCTACACTTTCCTGCTTGGCCTCTTCAAGCCCGATCACGTCCCCCCGGTGCCACAGGAATCCCGCACGCTCGCCGGCTGGCCGCTTTGGCGCAAGTGCCTGATGGGCATCATTCCCTCCGCCGTCCTGATCTTCGTCGTGCTCGGCACCATGATGTTGGGCCTTGCGACTCCGACGGAAGCAGGTGCGATGGGCGCTGTCGGCGCTATCGTGCTGGCGACCATTCACCACAAAGATTTCAGCAGTACCGGCCGAAAACTCCTGATCATCGGCGCGACCACCGGAGGCATCGGAACGCTCGTCGGAATTTTCTTGGCCGAGGGATTGGTCTTCAAGATCGCGTTCGCTGTTACCTATCTCGCAGTCGTGTGGATTTGTCTGGAAGCCGTCCGTATCCCGGGACTGCGTGACCTCATCAAACAGGGTTATCAATCGACGATGCGCCTCACCACCATGGTGACGTTCATTTTGATCGGCTCGACATGTTTCTCGGTGGTGTTTCTCGGGGTATCCGGCGGCGAGTGGCTGGAACACCTGCTGACATCGCTGCCAGGCGGCGTATGGGGCTTTCTCATCTTCATCAACGTCTTCATATTCTTCCTGGCGTTTTTCCTCGATTTCTTCGAGATCGCCTTCATCATCCTGCCAATGATCGCTCCGGTGGCCCAGAAACTTCTCGCTCCTATCGTCGGTGCAGACGCGGCCTTGATCTGGTTCGGCGTTATGATCTGCGTCAATATGCAGACCTCGTTCCTTCACCCACCATTCGGTTTTGCACTATTCTACCTGCGCGGCGTCGCCCCACGAGAGGTAAAGAGCTCCGACATCTACTGGGGTGCGGTGCCCTGGATTGGATTGCAAATCATCATGGTCGTTCTTGTGATCGCGGTCCCCGCGAGCGTGACAAGTCTGCTTGGCAAAGCGACAGCCGTCGATCTCAACAAGATCAAGATCGAGGTTCCGATTATCGATGTAGCGCCGCTCGATTTGGGTCCAGCACCAACAAACCGACAATAGATGCAACTTCAGGATTCGTTCCTAGAGTCTTATCGCTTCTGATGAAATCAGAAGCGAAGCTCTGAATTGTTGTTTTGACGCGTTCTCTTCACGCGAACCGGTATCCACTTCGCTCGAAAGCGTTGTAGCGAACTCCACTCGCTCAAGCGATTACAAGCGAGCCTGGATATCGGACAAAGGACACCTCGCCTTCGCGCGAAATAGGACGCGAAACAACGATCGATGTTGGAATGTGATCAGCCGCGCGTCCGCGATCGGATCATGAAGGTGTCATAGGTATACTCGGCCACCTGCCACCACAAATACTGGTCCGATCGATAAGCTTGCATCGCGTCGATCGCCTTCTTGAAGTCCGGGTTGTTCGCTGAAATCTCGTCCCACAATTCGTTCGTGGCTTTCAGGCAGGCGTCGAGAACATCATTACTGAACGGCCGAAGTTGGGCGCCACCTGCAACGAGCCGCTTAAGGGCGGCAGGATTTTGCATGTCATAGCGAGTAGCCATCCAGGTGTTGGCCGTCGCCGCCGCGTTCATCAATATCGCCTGATAGGTCTTTGGCAACGTGTTCCACTTCTCGAGATTGCAGAACGCATGGATTGTCGGTCCACCTTCCCAGAAACCCGGATAGTAATAATATTTGGCGACTTTCTGAAAACCCAGCTTTTCATCATCGTAGGGGCCAACCCATTCGGCCGCGTCGATCGCACCCTTCTCAAGCGAGGGATAAACGTTACCCCCGGCAAGCTGCTGCGGTACCACACCGACCTTCTGCAACACCTGACCGGCAATGCCGCCGATCCGCATCTTCAGGCCAGACAAATCAGCCACGGTCTTGATCTCCTTGCGGAACCAACCGCCCATCTGCGTACCGGTGTTGCCGCAAGGAAACCCGATGACGCCGAACTTCTTGAAGAATTCATTTGCAAGCTCATTGCCGCCGCCCTGAACCAGCCAGGAATTCTGCTGGCGCCCATTGAGCCCGAACGGGACCGACGCGAAAACCGCGAAGGTGGGATCCTTTCCGACATAATAATACGAAACGGTGTGACTCATCTCGACCGTCTTGTTGGCCGTCGCATCGAGCGCCTGCAATCCAGGGGCGACCTCCTCGGCCGGGAAAACCTGGATCTGGAATTTGTTGTCGGTCATTTCCGCAACTTGCTTGGTAAAGACCTCGGCAGTGCCATAGATCGTGTCGAGCGATTTGGGGAAGCTCGACGTCATACGCCACTTGATCTCAGGCGCCGATTGCGCAATCGCCGGTGAGGCAACGGCCGAGACAGCGGCACCCGCGGCCGAACCTTTCAAAAAATCACGACGTTTCATTAGATATCCCTTTGACGATAGTTCTTGAGATTCCAGCGAAGACACGAATTTGACCCTCGCTGATCGCGTTGCAGCGAAACCCGCAAGCGAATCTCAAACTCGAAACTTGAAACTGTAGCTAGTGGTACTTTGATTCTGAAATTTGCAAGCCTCCAGCCGTGACGGAAATGCAAATCTTAGAATCGGATCACCGGGCTACGGCGACCGCGTCGTGGAGCCGGTCACGAATAGTTTCGGCGATGGCACGATAGATCGCCGCATGGGGACCCTCAGACTGGCTCTCGACTACCGGATAACCGGAATCGGAAGTCTCGCGAATCGACATATGAAGCGGGATTTCGCCAAGGAACGGTACTCCCAGCCGTTCCGCCTCGTGTCGCGCGCCCCCATGGCCAAAGATATCGCTTCGCCCCCCGCAATGTGGACACTGAAAGAAACTCATGTTTTCGATAATGCCGAAAACCGGCACGTTGACTTTTCTGAACATGGCAAGTCCGCGCCGTGCGTCGATCAGTGACAAATCCTGCGGTGTCGAAATGATGACGGCGCCCTTGAGCGGCACATTCTGAGCCAGCGTCAGCTGAGCATCGCCGGTTCCGGGCGGCATGTCCACGACCAGAACGTCGAGCTGGCCCCAAGCCACATCGCGGAGCATTTGCCTGATCGCCGAGGCCACCATCGGACCGCGCCAGATCATCGCACTTTCTTCCTCGATCAGAAAGCCGACCGACATGACGGCAAGGCCAAACCGCCCGATGGGCACAATCTTCTTGTCGTCTGTCAATTGCGGCTTTTCACGAATACCGGTCAATCTTGGAATTGATGGCCCGTAGATATCGGCATCGAGCAGACCGACACGCAAACCGAGATCCCGTAGGCCCAGCGCGAGATTAAGCGCGGTGGTCGACTTGCCGACACCGCCCTTGCCGGAAGCAACGGCAATAATGGCGGCGACTCCGGGAATATCCGCCTGTCGCGCCATCGGTGAAGCTGATGCCGAATTTTGTGTTGACCGACGTGTCGACACGTGCGGAATCCCTTGCACCGGCCGCGACGACAAACTTGGCGTCGTGCTGTCCGGCTTGCGTTCGGCTGTCAAAGCCACCATCGCGACCGATACTCCCGGAATCGCGCGCACGGCCGCTTCGGCGTTGGCGCGAACCTCCTCCCAGACCTTGATTTCCGGCGCCTCGACGTTGATAGAGAAAAATACCTTGTCGCCGTTGACAGCGATCTCCGACAGCACATCGGCGACGGTCAGCGCCACGCCACGGGGAGAGAGCACACCGGCCAGCCGGTCGAGAACTTGCTGTGGTGTTACATTCAAGTCGTCTCTCCTGAGTAGGCGCTCTCTGCTTCGAAAACAGGGTCTACATGGCTACCCGCCGCAGCCGGGTCAACGCCTGTACCGTGGCTAATCGAGAAGGCAAACCTTGGCCGAACGAACGGCCGCAGCCCGCCTCATCCCGTCAAGGCCGGAAAAGTCAGACCCGTTCAGCCACAGCGTCATAGTTGAGTTCGATCAACACGCCGTTCGGGTCGCTGACGAAAATCTGCCAAATGGCTCCGCCGGGGACTTCGCGAGACCTGAACGTGAACCCTTTCGACTGAAGGCGCTGTTTCATGGCCCCGAAATCGCGGCTTGCGAAGGCGATATGATGGACAACACCGGAATCCGGCTTTTGGGGTTCGGAGGTCGGCGCAATGTCGACGAGGTGAACCACAGGCTTGCCCTCGCTGTAGAGCCACGCGCCCGGAAACGCGAAATCTGGTCGATCCCCGTTCGTCAGACCGAGAATCTCCTCGTAAAACCGTACCGTCTCGGCAAGTTTGCGGGTCCGGATATTGAAATGATCGAGCATCCCAACGCTCATGCGCGCGCTCCCTTGTCCGGCCCGGAAATGATGTCCTATTCCACTCTAACGCGTTTTGAATCGCGTTGGAATTCGTTCGTCACAATACCCGTCGCCTCCGAACTCCTTCAGGCTTTCCGACCTTTGCCGCTGCGATCTCAAGAGCTATGCTGATGATGGCGAGATTTCGCAACTCGTTCATCGCGACGCGCTCATCACTCTTAATTTAATTCAGTGAAACCTCAGGATTTGAACAAGGCTCGGTCATGGCTAAAGTCGCATTTCTCGGTCTCGGCGTCATGGGGTTCCCCATGGCAGGACATCTCGTCGCAAAGGGCGGCCACGAGGTGATCGTGTTCAATCGCACACCGACCAAAGCCAAGGCATGGGCCGAGAAATTTGGCGGGAAAACCGCAGCGACGCCGGAAGCGGCCGCCGGAGGTCAGGATTTCGTAATGGCGTGCGTCGGCAACGACGACGACCTGCGTGCGATCACAATCGGCGCAGGCGGTGCCTTTGCCGGAATGAAGCCAGGATCAATCTTCGTCGATCATACGACGGCCTCCGCTCAGGTGGCGCGCGAGCTTGATGCCGAAGCAACCAGGCGCGGTTTCGGCTTTGTGGACGCCCCGGTCTCCGGGGGCCAGGCCGGCGCCGAAAACGGCTTTCTTACCGTGATGTGCGGCGGAGAAGAGGACGCTTATACTCGCGCCGAACCGATCATCGCGGCCTATGCCAGGATGTGCAAACGGCTCGGCCCAGCGGGGGCCGGTCAATTGACCAAGATGGTCAATCAGATCTGCATTGCCGGCCTCGTGGAGGGATTGTCGGAAGGTATCCACTTCGCCAAAAAGGCAGGACTTGACGTCAATGCAGTTGTCGACGTGATCTCGAAGGGCGCTGCGCAATCCTGGCAGATGGAGAACCGTTCCAAGACGATGAATGAAGGCAGGTTCGATTTCGGCTTCGCCGTCGAATGGATGCGCAAGGACCTTTCGATCTGCATCTCCGAGGCCCGTCGCAACGGCGCAAGCCTGCCAGTCACAAGCCTTGTGGACGCCTTTTACTCGGAAGTCGAAAAGATGGGCGGCCGCCGCTGGGACACGTCCAGCCTTCTGGCGCGACTCGAACGTTAACGGCTGTCCGATTCACGACGCTCCCCCTGCCCCGGTCGATCGCCGTCGAAAGCAATTAACGTCCCGTTAACCGGATTATCCTGCTTTTTAAGGCCGCCTTTAAGGATTTGGCGCGAGAAATGGATCAGTAACGACTCGCGCGGCCGCGTACAGGATTTGTGTCTGGTTGATGAGTACTCCCGCCGATAAACCTGAAGTCGTCCAGCTTCCGGTCGCTCCCGCGATTGTACCGTCCGCACGTCATCGCCGCGCCACCACGCAGCGCGTCCGCGAAGCGCGCGACCGCCTGACTTCAACCAGCGGAACACGGCCGGCGTTCGATCACGAACTGCTCCGGCAATATGCGCAAACACGACTGTCGGCATCGTTTGTCGTGATGCTGCTCTTGGTTGCAACTGGCGTGCTCTTCGGCTTCTGGATAGCGCCCACCGCCGCCGCGGCGTGGACGTTCGGAATGCTCTGCCTCCACGCAGTCATCATCTACAACTGCAAGAATTATCTCAAGACACCATCATCGGCCAATAGCACACGCAAATGGCGCGCGCGTTTCATTTTGCTCGATCTCCTATACGGCCTGTGTTGGACGACGATTCTGGTGCATCCTGCCGGCTCGGATCAGGTCACAAATACCCTGATGATGTTTCTGATGCTGCTGGTCGTGGCGGTATCGAGTATGCTCTCGGCCAGTCTGCCGATTGCCGCCCTTGCCGCAACCGCCCCCGTAACCTCGGCAATCGCGCTGAAGTTCGCAACTGCCGGCAGCTTCAACAACTACATCCTTGCCATTCTGGCGCTGACTGCGGAGGGCTTCTTCGCCCTGCTCGCGCATCGTTTGCATTCCACGACGCTGGCGACGCTCGAAGCGCGGGCGGAGAAGGACGCCCTAATCGGCGAACTTGAGCAGGCGAAGGCTATTTCGGACGAAGCGCGGCATCGCGCGGAATCGGCCAACGTCGCAAAATCACGGTTTCTGGCTCAAATGAGTCACGAATTGCGGACGCCCTTGAATGCCATTCTCGGATTTTCCGAGGTCATGAAGAGTGAAATTTTCGGCGAGCACGCGGTTGCAGTTTACAAGACCTATTCGGCCGACATTCATAACTCCGGCGTTCACCTCCTGAATTTGATCAATGAGATTCTTGATCTATCGCGGATCGAGGCCGGCCGTTATGAACTCAACGAAGAGGCCGTATCTCTGGTCCATGTCGTGACCGAATGTCACCATCTGTTGAAGTTACGGGCCTCAAACCGCGGCATCACAATCTACGACGTGTTCGAACAAGATATGCCTCGCATCTGGGGTGACGAGCGCGCCACGCGCCAGATCGTGCTCAATCTGTTGTCGAATTCAATCAAGTTCACGCCACAAGGCGGAGAGATATTGCTGAAGGTCGGATGGACTGCTTCAGGCGGGCAATACCTCAGTGTCAAGGACAACGGCTCCGGGATCGCGGAAGACGAAATCCCGATTGTGCTTGCCTCGTTCGGACAGGGATCGAATTCGATCAAATCCGCAGAACAAGGCGCGGGTCTTGGTTTGCCGATCGCTAAGAGCCTGTTTGGAAAATCAGGGATGAGCGTTTCTGCGGATGAGAACACCGGCCATGGCGACATGGATCATGGCGGTTGAGACATCGATGCGACGTTCGTAATCGCGCACGAGCCTGCGCCAGCGGATCATCCAGCCGAA